>JBIHZT010000496.1:0-3425 GCA_044240265.1 Luteolibacter sp.
GTTGGAGGAACTTCATCACGCGACCGGCGTGAAGGGCGCTTTGTTTCACGAAGACCTCACGCTGCTCCAGCGCGACCGGAACGCGGCGTTTTTCGCGGAGAAGGACGGCGCGCAAATCCTCGTCTGCTCGGAGATCGGCAGCGAGGGGCGGAACTTTCAATTCGCCCGGCATCTCGTGCTTTACGATCTACCGGAAGATGTGGATCTGCTAGAGCAAAGAATCGGACGGCTCGACCGGATCGGTCAGAAGGGTACGATCCAGGTGCATGTCCCGTATGTGCCCGGAACGGAGGAGGAAATCCGCATGCGCTGGCTGGAAGAAGGACTCGACGCCTTCCGTGCCAGCCCGCCTGGCGCGGCGGAGATCCAGCGCGAGCTGCGCTTCGATGTGGAGGAGGCCATCGGCGAGCGTGAGGGCATCGAGGAGTTGATTGAAAAAACCCACGCCTGCCGGAAGCGGATATCCGAGCGCCTCGCGCGCGGGCAGGACCGCTTGCTAGAGCGGAGTTCCCACCGGCCGGAGCGGTCGGCGTGGTTAGTGAAAAAAATCCGCGAATGGGACGAGGATGCGAGCTTCGAGGATTTCCTGATGCGTTTGTTTGAGTTTTCCGGGCTGCACATCGAGGAGCTCGGAAGGCGGCGCTATTTCCTGCTGCCGGGGAATTTAAAATCGGACGCCTTCCCCTCGCTGCCGCCCGACGGCATGAGCGTCACGCTGGACCGCCAGCGCGCGCTGGAGCGGGAGCAGGAAGCATTTCTAACGTGGGACCACCCGATGGTGCGCGGCGCGCTGGATCTGATGCTCGGCTCGGAGGCGGGAAACGCGACCTTCGGCGTGTGGGACGCCGCCGGGGAGAAGGTGATTCTGTTGGAGGCCTGGATCGTCGTCGAGTGCGTGGCCCCGGCCCGCCTGCACGTCGAGCGGTTCCTGCCGCAGACGCCGCTGCGGATTTTGGTCGATCACAAGGGCGGCGATCACACGGACAGCGCCGCTTCCGCGAAGCCTGTTTTAAGAAAAGGCGATCCGGCCAGCCTCATGCGGAACGAAGCGGTGAAGCGGAAATTCCTGCCCGCCATGCTGGAGCAGACGCGCGCGCTCGGCACCGCGAAAAGCCACGCAGTCATCGAAGACGCGCTGGCCTTGATGCGTACCGAACTGGCTGCGGAAATCGCCCGTTTACGCGATCTCGCCGAGGTGAACGACCACATCAAGCCTGAGGAGATCTCCGCGCTGGTGGAGCGCGAGGCCGAGCTTGCCACCGTCATCACCAACGCCCGCGTCCGTCTCGACGCGGTGCGAGTCATCTGGAAAGCACCGCCTCAATGACCTTTTCCCGACTCGGTTCAACAGCGAGACTTCTTCTCTTGCGTCGCAAACCTCGATTCATATCTTGAGGAGTCACTTCGCATTCTCATGTCCGTTCACCCTTCGCAATCCTGGCGTCTTGGCATTTCAATCCTTTTTATTCTTGCGATTCGAATCTCGGCAAACCCCGCCCCGCCGGAGGAAATCACCCCCGCCGCCATCGACGCGTCCATCCTTCGTGGCGTCGATTTCCTCATCACCCATCAGAATGCGAACGGCTCTTGGGGCAGCGCCACCCGCACCAAGGATCTCAATGTTTACGCACCCTTGCCCGGTGCTCATCACGCTTACCGCGCCGGGGCCTCCGGGCTCGCTCTATCTGGCATCATCGATGCCGCCGACACGCGGCCCGAGGTAATTTCGGCCATTGAAAAAGCCGCCGCCTGGACCGCCGCGGAGTTGCCGAAACTCCGCCGGGCCGACCAGACCACCACCTACAACGTCTGGGGCCACGCTTACGGGTTGCGCGCGATTTCCCGACTCTACCTGCACGAGACCGATCCCGCGAAAAAGACCGAATGGGCCCGCCTCGCACAGGAACAGGTCGATCTCGTGGATCGCTACGAGGACATCAACGGCGGCTGGGGCTACCTCGATGTTTTCGACGAGATCACCACCCGGAAACCCTCCGGCATCCCCACCTCGTTCACCACGGCGACCGTCCTGCTCGCCATGGATCAAGCCCGCGCCACCATGGGGGTGAAGCTCAACGAAAAACTCATTCAACACTCCCTGGTCGGACTCAACTGGCAACGCACGCCGGATTTTTCCTACACCTATTCCTTCAACCACCGGATGCGTCCGCGCAGTGACATCAACCGCCCCGCCGGCTCGCTCGCCCGTTCCCAAGCGTGCAACGCCGCGCTCCGGGTCTTCGGGGAAAAGGCCGTCACTGACGAAGTGCTGACCACCTGGGCCGACCGCTTCCTCGCCCGCGAGGGCTTCCTCAGCAACGTCCGCAAGCGCCCGGTGCCGCATGAAGGCGCGTTCCGGATCGCCGGTTATTTCTATTACTACGGCATCTATTATTTCACCGAATCCGTGCGGCTCCTGCCCAAGGAAAAACACGCCGCCTACGCGAAGCAACTCGCCGCGGTTCTGTTGGAGCGACAGGAAAAGGACGGCTCGTGGTGGGACTATCCGCTCTATGACTATCACCAGGCCTACGGCACCGGCTACTCGCTGATGACACTCACCTGGTGCCGGGATGCGATCAACGCCAGCAACTGACCGCCATGCCGCTCTCCCGGGAAATCATCGAACACCGCGCGATCAAGGCCGGTGTGAAAGCGTCGAAAAAGCGCCATCACGTCGTTTCCGAGCAGGAGCTTCTCTCATTGCGCGTGCAGACGATGCCGGCGTGGTTGAGGATCACACTCGTCCTGTCGGGAGTGACCCTGCTGGCCTCGGGATGGTTTGGCTGGCCCTCGGAATCCAACGCCATCCAAGGGGTCGAGGCCGTCTCCGGCATTTTCGCGATTCTCTTCGGCTCGTTCGGCGTCCGCCGCACTCTTTCCAATGTCGTCGAGGCCGTTGATGCCGTCGATTTGGTCGGCAGCGTGCTTGAGGCGGTGGCCGAAGCCGTTGCAAGTATCAGTCTTTAGCCGCCGGGAGCCACCCTCAACCAAGAGAGCGACCTCATTTTGAAATATCGAGTTTCATTAGGGTGCTGAGGGTCTTTTCGCAGAGAGCGGCGCGGATGCGCTTGCCGCGCATGGAGTCTTTGGTGGTTTGATCGTGCCGCAGGAGATTTAGGGTGAGTTTGCGCAGCAGTGCCGGGTTTTCGGCGGCGTGGCCCTTGCGGACGCGGCATTGGTCCTCGTCGAAGGTCATGTCCAGAACCCAGTGGCAGCGGTTCTCGATCCCCCAGTGGCGGCGGATCAGGTCGCCTAGCAGGGCGGCTTCCGGGGAGGGATTGAAATGCTTCCATGCCGGGTGGAAATCCTCCGGCATACTCTTCATTGCGTGTGGTTTTGCGAGCCATTCGCTCCGCTTGAATCAAACAACCTTTTTGTATAAGTGTGGATTGTATTAATATGAGGTCGCCCTGTCTCCTGCT
>JBIHZT010000497.1:0-3423 GCA_044240265.1 Luteolibacter sp.
GACGCGCCGCCATTTCGGCAAGACGATGCGCTTGTTCGCGCCGCTCTATGTTTCCAACGAGTGCGTGAACAACTGCAAATACTGCGGCTTCTCGCGCGATGCGGCGATTTTCCGGACGACTCTGACTGTCGATCAAGTGGTGACCGAGGCGAGGCATCTCCATGGACTGGGGTTCCGGAATGTGCTGCTCGTCGCCGGCGAGCACCCGAAGTTCGTCTCAGACGGCTACCTCCAGGACTGCCTGGACGCGCTCAAGCCCTTCATTCCCACGCTGGCGCTGGAAGTCGGGCCGATGGAGGATGACCAGTATGCGGAAATCGTCGGCCACGGCGCGGAGGGCCTCGTCGTTTATCAGGAAACCTATCATCGCGAGACCTACCAGCAGCTCCATACCGCGGGGCCGAAGAAAAATTTCGACTGGCGGCTGGATTGTCCGGAGCGGGCGTATGCCGGCGGTTTCCGGCGCATCGGGATCGGCGCGTTGTTCGGGCTGGCGAACTGGCAGTTCGAGGCGCTCGCGCTGTGCGCCCACCTGGAGTATCTCTATCGAAATTGCTGGAAGGCGCAGTTCACCGTCGCCTTCCCGCGGATGCGGCCGTATGCGGGGAATTACGAATACCAGCCGGATCCCGAGCTCTATCTGCCGGACAAGGCGTTCGTGCGTTTGATCGCGGTTTTCCGGCTGCTTTTCCCGCAGGTGGGCATCGTTGTTTCCACCCGCGAGCCGGCGGCGCTGCGGGATGCGATCGCCACGCTCGGCGTGACCCACATGTCCGCCGGGGCCAGGACGGAGCCGGGCGGCTACACCGGCGCGGGCGGCGACGACCTCCATCTCACGGTCAAAGGCCGCCGCGTGGAGCTTCAGGAAAAGTCCGGCTGCGAAAAGGCGACCGAGCAATTTCAAATCACCGACCACCGCAGCCCGGCGGAAGTCGCCGCGATGCTGCGGGCGTGCAATCTCGATCCGGTGTGGAAGGATTGGGACGAGTCGCTGCTGGCGCTGGCATAAGAGAATCCGGGGCGCATTTCCAAAACTGTCTTTGACGTGATGTCGATCAGCCGACAGCCTCCTTACCACATGATTGTCGGCATCAAGTCTCTCGCCGCCATCAATCTGCTGGGAGCGGTTATTTCACTCGTGCTGCTGGCCTCGACGTGGTTTGGGCAAGGAATCATCGTCCGGGAAGCCCGCCAATTCGCTTTGCACAAGACGCGGACCTACTTGGAAGCGGTAATCCCGAAAGTGGAAAAGCTGGTGGGAAACCCGTTGGTCGCGAAGACGCTTCCACCATCCGTGAAGGAGAAGCTCAACCGCGAACTGGCTGAATACCGCGAATCGCCGGAAGAGTGGCTACTGGAAATCGCAGAAGGAGCCAGTGACCGGGCGCGGGATTTCGAATTTCCCGAGGTCTGGAATCCGCTCGCACGCACCGCCCTGGATTTCATCGTGAAACAAATGGCGCAGGCGAGGGAGCATTTCAAAAAAAGTCTCTCCAACCTGATCCGGGATCTCAGGATTTTCGCGATCACGAATTCCTCCGCGTTTCTTATCGCCGGATGGCTCAGCCTCGTGGCAAGGACGCGACAGATGCGGTGCTGGCTGGGCGCATGGTCGGTCGCGTTGTTTGTAGCGACCTTGCTGGCTTCCTTCATCTACGTGGGCCAAAGTTGGCTCTGGAACATCCTCACCAACAGTTACTACGGCTGGACCTACGCGGCGACTCATTTGGTGATCACTTTCTGCCTGATCATCAAAATACTGCCCACCCCCGAAGCTGAAGTCCCAATGGACGATCAATGAAGATGATGGGCTTTAGTTCGGGCGGCGACACCGACGGGCGCGCAATCTCGATCCGGTGTGGAAGGATTGGGACGAGTCGCTGCTGGCGCTGGCTTGACTTCTGCGGATGAGAATCGATGTTGATTCGGATTTACGAACCATTCATCCGGGAACCACGGCCATTTCCATTTACTGTCCATTCAAACTCCTGAATCGGGTCCTCCTTGCGGCGGTCCTGGTTGCGCCGCAGCTGTCGGCGCAGGTGTTCTATCCGAAGCGCGTCCTGTCCAGCGCCTCCGCGGGCTATCTCGAAAGCCGGGTCAAGGGCGACTGGTTTCGCGGCAGCGGGGTGATCGCCCGCGATCCCAAGCTGGTCTATTCCTGCTGCCACTTGTTTTACGAAAATGGGGTGTGGGCCACGGAATACAAGTTCTATCCGGCATTCGACGGGCGCGAGCTTCCGGAATCCGGCGCTGGCATTTCCCCTCGCGGATTCCACTATTTCCGCAACTATTCGGAGAATGCGGATGTTTACCGCGGGGATTCCGAAATGGCCTTCGCCTACGATTTCACGGTGTTATACGGACTGGAGCCGTTCGGCCCGGCGGTCGGCTGGTGGCGGAATGGAAGCGCGGCGCTGGGTTCGAGCCGCTTCAAGCGGATCGTCGGCTACCCGGAGGACATCGAATTCACGGGCGCTTCCGGGTTCACCTTCCAGCACGCCACCGATTGGTTTCGCAACAGGGCCTGGCGGACCTACGGCGACTATCATTCCTTCAACGGCGTGTCCACGGGAGGTGGAACTAGCGGTGGCCCGGTGTTTGTCCAGGATGACGCGGCCAACGAACTGCTGGCGGGCATCCTCGTTTCCGGATCGGCCACCACCGCCGGGGTCTATGCGCTCAACGATTCCTCAAACAGCATGGCGTCCGCGGCGCTCGGACTGCCCAAGATCACCCGGACCTTCGGCAACAACGAAGCGGTCCTCCTGCCGGATGCGGGCCGGACTCCCGTGGTCCGGGAAACAACCACTTCCGGATTTGCCGAAAACATCATGGAGCTCAAGTTCAGCGTGGCCATCGCCACGTCGCGCCGCGGGGACCTCAGCGTCTGGCTCCGCTCGCCCGGCGGCCGCATCCGCTGGATCAGCAAGCCGTCCGCCAGTAATGCCAGGAACCTCATGATCCACAACGAAGTCCTCACCTCCAACTTCCGCGGCGATGATTCTAACGGATTGTGGCAGCTCCGGATGCGCGATGCGAAGGTGAAGAACCGCGCCACGTTCAGGAATTTCAGCCTGGTCGTCACCGCCATCGGCGAATGAAATCCACCACCCGCGCCTGGCTCATGCTCGCCGTCCTGCTGGCGGCGGTGGCCGTGGTGACGGTGTTGAATTCGAGCCCGCGCCCGCGCAGCTTGCCGGCAGCCCGTGAGCCGGAGAACCCGCGTGCCCGTTCCTCACCTCGCGGGATCGTCCAGGCGACTCCGGCGGAGGCGGAAATCACGGACCTGATTCGCGGGGCTCTGGAAAATCTCCGGTTAGGCGGAAATCCCGGGCAGGCGGCGGAGCAACTGCGCTCGCTGCGCGATGGCATCCGCCGCGCGCCGGAGGAAGCAGCGGCCGCTGCGATCGGCGGATTTCT
>JBIHZT010000498.1:0-3415 GCA_044240265.1 Luteolibacter sp.
TTCCCGTCGGCGGTGAAGGCTTCATACGCTTTAGGAATGGTAACCTGGTCCAGCATGACGAAGATGCCGATGTTGACGAGAAAGGGCCGAAGCTGGGCGAGGCCGCGTGAGCCGCCGTAACCGCCGGGGGAGGCGGCGAGGATGGCGGCGGACTTGCCGCTCAGGACGGAGAGCGGCGGCTCGTCCGGCGCGGTGGCCCTGGAAACCCAGTCGATGGAGTTCTTGAGGACCGCGGTGATCGTGCTGTTATACTCAGGCGAGGCGATGATGAGGCCGTCGTGCCCGGCGAACAGCGCTTTCAAATCCCGCGCGGCCGGCGGCATGCCTTCCGCCGCTTCGAGGTCTTCGTCGAACAGCGGCATGCGGAAATCCCGCAGGGAAATGAGGGTGACCTCCGCCCCGGCGTCGCGCGCGGCCTGGGCGGCGAGGGTGGCGAGTTTCTGGTTGTAGGACTCGGCGCGGAGACTGCCGCCGAAGACGAGGATGCGTGGCTTTTTCATAAATGGTTAGGCGGTTGCGGTTTCGAGAAACGGATAGTCGGTGTAGCCGGTCGGGCCGTCGCCGTAGAAGGTGTTTGGGTCCGGCGGGTTGAGCGGTGCGCCGGTGCGGAAGCGCTCGACGAGGTCGGGATTGGCGATGGCGGTTTTCCCGAAGGCCACGGCGTCAGCCTTGCCGGCGCGGATCACTTCGCGCGCGGAGTCGGCGGTGAAGTTTTCGTTAGCGATGTAAACGCCGCCGAAGGCCTGCTTGAGGGACGGGCCGAGCGGCGGGTTGTCGTAGTTCTCGCGTGCGCAGAGGAAGGCGAGTTTGCGTTTGCCGAGTTCGGTGGCGGCGTAGTGGAAGACGGCGGAGATGTTGCTATCGCCCATGTCGTGCGCGTCGCCGCGGGGGGCGAGGTGCATGCCCACCCGGTCGGCGCCCCAGACGGAGACGACGGCATCGGCGACTTCCAACAGGAAGCGGGCGCGGTTTTCGATCGGGCCGCCGTATCCGTCGGTGCGCTTGTTGGTGGAGTCCTGGAGGAACTGGTCGATGAGGTAGCCGTTAGCGCCGTGGATCTCGACGCCGTCGAATCCGGCGGCCTTCGCATTCTCCGCCGCGCGGCGGTAGTCCTCGATGATGCCGGGGATTTCCGCTAGGTCGAGGGCGCGGGGCGTGACGTAATCCGTCAACGGCCGGATCAGGCTGACATGGCCGTGGGCGGCGACGGCGCTGGCGGAGACGGGAAGCGCACCGTCCAGATAGACGGGATCGGAAATCCGGCCGACATGCCACAGCTGAAGCAGGATTTGTCCGCCCGCCTGATGGACTGCGCTGGTGACGAGTTTCCATCCTTCCACTTGTTCCTGGGACCAGATGCCGGGCGTATTCGGATAGCCGACGCCCTGCGGTGAGACGGAAGTAGCCTCTGACAGGATCATGCCGAAGGCGGCGCGCTGGGCGTAGTATTCCGCCATCATCGCGTTTGGCACGCGCCCGGCCGACGCGCGGCAACGGGTGAGCGGCGCCATGACGATGCGGTTAGGAAAAGTGAAGGCTCCGGCTTGGAGCGGTTGGAAAAGTGAATCTGACATGGGATGGATGGTAGGATGGAATTTCAGGCTTCTGGTTTTGCTTCGAGTTTGAGCTCGATGACGACCTCGTCGCGGATCAGGTCGTCCGCCTTGCCAGCATAGACGATGCCGAAGTCCTTGCGATTGATATCGAACTTGGCGTCGATTTTCACGACATCCCCGCTCTGGCTGACGGTGGCGGGGAAGCTGATGTTTTTGGTCTGGCCGTGGAGGGTGAAGTTCCCTGAGACGGTGTAGGCGGTGTCCGAGTCTTTTTTGATTCCGGTGATGTCGAAGGTGGATTGTGGGAACTTTTCGACATCAAAGAAGTCCGGGCTTTTCAAGTGGCCGGTGAGTTTCTCGTCGTCCGAGAAGGTGGACTTCATGTCGATGACGACCTTGTGGTCGTTTCCAACAGGTGCGCCGTCCTTGATGGTGAAATATCCGGTGAAGGCCTTGAAGCCGCCCGCGTGACTGCCGGTGACTTTCGAGCCGACGAAGTTCACCTGGGAGGCCGGGGTGAAGACATACTTGGTGCCGGTGGCGGCGCTTGCGTCGGATTTTTCAACAGCGGCGGATACCTTGGCGTCCGTGGTTTTGTCGGCCGGATTTTCGCACGAGACGAAGATGGCGGAGGCGGCGGCAATGATGAGGAATTTGGTTTTCATGATTTATTTTATCGTTAGAAGCGTGATGGGGATTCGTCCCGCGAAATCCGGCAGAGGATGTGATACGGGGCGAAGTGAGTGAGACTTTAACGGGTTTTGCGATTCCGCCTAATACCAATCCGGCAGTCTGAGCATGCCGGGGCGTCAGGCTGGCGGATCAGTCCAGCAACTCGCCGTAGTGTTTGCGGGCAAGCGCCATCGAGAGGTCGAGAATGCCCTGACTGCGGGTGTGGCGCAGCGCTTCGTCCGCCATCGCCGCGCACGCGGCGTAGCTGAGCGAGCGAATCGCCTGGCCCACGCGGGGAACCTGCTGCGGCCCGACGGAGAGTTCTTCCACGCCCAGGCCGAGAAGCAGCGGTGTCAGGCGAATGTCGCCGGCCATTTCTCCGCAGATCCCGGTCCAGATGCCGTTGTCGGTGGCGGCGTCGATGGTGCGCTTGATCAGGCGGATGACCGCGGGATGGGTGGGCCGATAGAGTTCCGCGACGTGGGGGTTCACCCGGTCGGCGGCGACGGTGTATTGGATCAAGTCATTGGTGCCGATCGAAAAGAAATCCACTTCCGGTGCCAGCAGGTCCGCGCAGATGGCGGCGGCCGGGACCTCGATCATGACGCCCACCGGCAGGTCGCGGTCGAAGGGAACTCCTTCGCTTTCCAACTCATCCATGCAGCGTCGGATCAGATCCTTGCTCCGCCATACTTCGGATAGGCCGGAGATCATCGGGAACATCAGCGCGACTTTTCCAAAAGCGCTCGCCCGGAGCACCGCGCGGATCTGCTCGCGGAACATCGCCGGGCGTGCCAGGGAGACGCGGATGCCGCGCCAGCCGAGAAAGGGATTCGGCTCCGGATCGGTCAGCGGTTCCACGGGGAGCTTGTCGCCTCCGGCGTCGAGCGTCCGGATGATCACGGTGTGCGGCGACATTTCACGGGCCACGCGGGTGTAAACCTCCGCCTGGCGTTTTTCATCCGGCATTTCCTCGCCATTGAGCAACAGAAACTCGGTACGGTAGAGACCGATGCCCTTGGCCCCGCTGCGCTTCACCAGCGGTAACTCGTCCACAATCTCGATATTCGCGGAGACCGTGAGCGGACGACCATCCACGGTCTGAGTCGCCGCGCCGCGCATGGCGTCCAGCGAGCTGCGGACTTTTTCCTTGGCCAGCGTCAGACTGCGGTAGCGCTCGAGTGTTT
>JBIHZT010000499.1:0-3414 GCA_044240265.1 Luteolibacter sp.
CGCCATCGAAGCACCGGACACCGTCGCCGCAATGCCGAATCCCCTCGATTTCCCCGGCCAAGGCCCCGTCAGCCCCGGCCCCGGCACCCAGCCGTTCCTCACCCCGCTCACGCCCATCATCACCCGCCCCGTCACCCAGGTGAGCCCCTGATTTCACGCTGGGATTCAGCGATTCCTCACAGGCAGATCCGGCGGAACAGGACGTCGAGCGGCAACTGCATCCCGATGTAGAAATCGCCGAAATCGCCATAACGCGCGGTCACCTCGTCGAAGCGCATTTCATAAACGATGGCCTTGATGTCGATGGTGTCCTTCGCCAGCAGCGTGACGCCCCACTCGTATTCATCCAGCCCGGTGGATCCGGTGATGAGCTGGAGGATCCTGCCCGAATACGTGCGCCCGACTCTGGCATGGCCGGCCATCAGCTTCTTACGGGCTTCGAAATCCAGCGCATACCAGTTGTAAGTCTCGTTGCGGCGCTTGGACATCGGGTAGAAACAAATCACCGGCCAGTCGGGCAGCACCGGATACAAGCGGTGTTTCAGATAGTGCGCCATTCGGTCGTCAAACGCCTTGAGCCCGGCCTCGAACTCGGGCGAGCCCTCCGTCAAACCCTCCTCCGCGACCAAGGTCTCCGCCGCGTATTGCTCGCGGGTCGTCGTGTATTCCGAGCTCTCGGTCTGGGAGAGATAGGAATACGTCGGACTGAGAATCTCCGGCCCGAGCGACAGGCTGAGTTGCTTTTCAAACATGTTCGCCACCTGCAAGTCCGGAGTCAGCAGCATGAAGCCGAGATCCGCCTTCGGAGTCGCCACGGAAAAAATCAACAGGTGCGTGTCCGGCGTCGCGCGGATCTCCTGCACCAGCTCCGTGAGCCGCGTCTTGGCCTGGCGCTTTTCCTCGTCGCTGTAGAGCGCCCATTGCGAGTGATCGACATGATAGAACAAATGCATGACGTGCCAGCCTTCCCTGGGCACGATTGGAGTGACTTCTTGATTGGACATGGAATTGGAAATTCAGCGGCGGTCGGTGGAGATGTCGATTTCAAAAAGCTTCTTGAAATCCGAGTTCGGGGAAGCCGCGGCGGGCGCTTCAAAAACCTCGATCGTCCACGGCTTGCTCTGCCCGGTGCGGTAGGCCGCGTGCATGCCGACATCCTCGAAGCCCGCCGTGGCCGCGATCTCAAGCGGCGCGCCGGACTGGATGGTGCGGGTCACCGCGTCTCCCATCACCAGCCCGTCTTCGTTGCGGAAAAACAAACGCAACGCCGCCGGTCCGCCGCTTGCCGTGACTCTCACCACGGGAAGAAGCTGCGTCCCGCGGCGGAAGGTTTCCACATTCTTGCCCTCCATGATGGGCGCGCGCCAGTAGGTATCCGCGGACAGGATCGTAAGATGACTCCCTTTAACCGGAAAATCCCCCACCTTTACCCGCACCGTCTCCGTCGGCAGCCGGTGGATGGTCGAAACATACAGGATCCCGCCACCGATCAGCAACACCCCCAGCAACGCCCCCAGGCCGATCCGCTCCAGCTTGGTGAGCCCCAGATGCGGAACCAGGGAAATCGGAACGGCATTTTCCGGAGCGACCGGGGAAAACTCGTCCAATTCATCCATCTTCACTGCCGCAGCCGCCGGAGGGGTGATTTCAGACACCGCCGCCTCCACCACCGCTTCCTCAAGAGCCGCCGGCTCGCTCGGAACCGCCGCCGGTATTTCCACCATCGGCGCGACCGCCTCCGGCTCATCCCAGTGGTCGAGGTCTTCAAAATCACCGCCGGACTTCGCCTTCTTCGGCGCCGCCGCCGACTGGGACTTCGGACGCGGATCCTTGTTGCTCACATTCACCTGAATGCTGCTTTTGTTCCCCATCGTCTTCTCCGGGAAAGGCGCCTCCGGTTCGGGCGCTTTTTTCTTCCGGGCTTCCCGCGGTGCGGGAAGGTCTGCCGAAGCGCTCCGCAAAGGCCGTTTCTCGGGTTTTTTAACCGCCGTATCGTTCTCGTCGAAGGCCCATAAATCGAGCTCGGTGCTATCCTTGAGGAAGTCGTCCAGATTCGGACGGCTCCGTGGCGGAAGAGGCGATCCCTCGGAGGATGAAGGTGGCTTGGGTGTCATGGTGGGCAGCTTGCAGGGGTTCTAAAGAGCCGACTCCGACTTGACCAGTGAGAAAGCCGACTCCGAATCGCGGACAGCCAGACACTACCCGTTACCTCCGGACCTGTCAAAACGGCCATCCTTCCCCAACCGTCGGCGGCCCCAAGGTTTCCTGCTCGAAATCTCCCCGGTCGTTGCGTTCCACAATTGCCGCGATTTCCGCCCGGACATCGGCAAGGCGCGGATCCACAAGCAGTTTCGGCAAAAGCTGGATGTCGTAGGGCGTCAGCGGACTGGGCCGCCTCCCAGCCCGCCACCGCATGCGGAACGACTCCACCGGCCGCGGCGTCGCCTCGCGGAGCTTGAGCAAAATCTGCCAACCCGCCGGATCCGTATCGCCGAAATGATGGTGCGGCAGGGAAACTGGCAGCTTCTCCAACAAGTGCCGGAACGCATGAGTCGGAAACGAAGTGCTCGCGATCAAAGTCCGCCGGTCCCGGTTAGCGGCGGCGTATTGGCGGAATGTCGTCTTGCGGTTCTCGATGCTCAGCAGCCGCTCCGCCGTGGTGGAAATCGACGAGCACCGCGCCAGATCGGCGGCGGAAATGAGCACGTTCTCCAAGCCTTCGAAGTCATGCGTGCTACCGTCCGGGAAATGCAGACACAGCGGCCCGTGCAGCTCGACATGCGAATCCCCCGCCGCGAGCCCCAGCGATTTCAGCGAGATTTCCGCGCCGAACAAGCGCGACAAACCTGACTCGAAGGTCCGTTGATGGCGTTCGAGTTCTTTCGAATCCAGCCCGATGTCCACACTCGCCGCCCGGATCAAAGTTCCTGCCGGCCATTCATTTTCACTGAGTTTTTTCACCCCATCGAGCAAACGCCGCAGTGTGTCCGGATGACTCCAGCCAAACGGACGCAGCGACCGACCTTGCGAAAACGCCACGCGTAGCGACTCGCAAAGCGTCGCCCATTCCGGGGGAAAGCGTGCATGCCCGCTCGCGGAAAACTCCGCCACTATTTTCAGCGCCGCCGCCTGCAAATCCCCGCTCGCCGTCCCGCCGAAACGCTCGATCAACCACGGCTCGGAAGCCAGCGGCAGCGTCACCCGCTCAATCAGATACTTCCGGTAACGATGCCGTTTCAAAACCAGTTGCCCGCAAGCCTCCGCCTCCCGCGCCGCCGTCGCCTGGTCTTCCGCGCTGGTGATGCCGGCGGCTTCCAACAGCTTCACCCAATCCTGCGAGAAGGCACGGCTTGAAGCGGCCACCCGCCTGCCGCGAGCCGCTTGCCAGCGACGGTAAAACTCTGCGAGCCAGGT
>JBIHZT010000500.1:0-3410 GCA_044240265.1 Luteolibacter sp.
CCACGCCTTGCATGGGATTCTACTCGCCTGCGCAGCATCGGGGCGCGCTGGTTTTCACGGAACAACAAACGCGCCTGGGGAACTCCGGTTTGTCGGTGGAGCTTGGCGACGGCGGCGGGACGGCCCGCTTTGCGGTTACCGCCCCGTGTATGCGCGAATTGCGCCAGGGACTTTGTGAACGCCTGCCTAGCGATGATCGGCCCGCGTCATGGGAAGCGGGAGATGAATTGAAGCTGCGGGTCATGGTCCGTTTCTTCGGCGCAGACCGCCTGCAAGGGCTGTTCGATCACTTCTGCGAGCTGCGCAAGGCGCTGCATCCTCCAACGGCGGCTCACTGCCTCCCATTTACCGCGGCGCTCCGTATCATCGAAGATAAATACAATCGGGAAAACTGGGTCGAGTGCGATGGATACTACAAAATGGCTCCCAACTCCCAAACGACTTTTGAAGTGGCGGAGAAACCTTTGTGTTTCCTTTGGCAGCTTGGATGGGTCGGCGGCGGCCAGGCGACCCTGCCGCTGCTTTTCGACGGCGAAGAGGTTTCACGCAAACGCGCGTTGAAGAATCTCGAAATGATTTTCGAGCGCACGCAGGCGGCGTCCGGATTTTTCCTCGGGCTCGGCGACGGCCAGAACTTTTTCAGCGATGGCTTCGACCGTCCGTGGCCCCATGAGATGCACATGGTCCGCAAGAGCGCGGACTGGCTGTATTTTTCGATCAAACAGTTCGATCTGATGGAAAAATCGGGCGTGGAGGTGCCACCGGCATGGAACGCGGCCGTGCGCCGCCTCGCGGATGCGTTTGTCACACTCTGGGAAACTTACGGGCAATTCGGCCAGTTCATCAACGTGCGGACAGGCGCGATTTTGGTCGGTGGTTCGTGCGCGGGTGGCGTCGCCCCGGCCGGACTGGCCATCGCGGCGAGCTGGTTTAAGGAGCCCCGCTACTTAGAAGTCGCGCAATCCGCCGGGAAATATTATTACGAGACCTTCGTGCTCCAAGGCATCACCAATGGCGGGCCGGGCGAAACGCTCTCCTGCCCTGACAGCGAGGCGGCCTTTGCGCTGATCGAATCGTTTGTGAAACTGTTTGAAACGGACGGGGATTCATACTGGCTCACCGCCGCGCAGGACACCCTCCGTCAAGCGGCGACATGGGTGGTTTCCTACGATTACGAGTTTCCGGAAACTTCGGATCTCGCCAAATGCGGCGCGCATTCCACGGGGTCTGTTTGTGCCAATATCCAAAACAAGCACAGCGCTCCATCAATTTGCACATTTTCCGGCGAGTCGCTTCTGCGCTTGTGGCGCGTAACGAAAGATCCGTTAGCCCTCGAACTCCTGCACGACATCGCGCACGGCATCCCTCAGTATCTCTCTCGCGAGGACCGCCCGCTCAGTGACCGCATGCAGCCGGGCTGGATGTGCGAACGCGTGAACATGAGCGATTGGGAAGGAGTCGGCAACGTCGGTGGGAATCTTTACGGCTCCTGCTGGCCGGAGGTAAGCATGATGCTGACGGCAATCGAAATCCCGGGCATCTACGTCCAGCCAGATACCGGCTTCGTCCACGTTTTCGACCACGTCATTTGCAGCGATGTGATTCATCACAATGGATCGCTGCGAATGAAACTCACCAACCCCACCGCCTTCGCTGCCGATCTCAAAGTGCTGTGTGAATCCTCCTCTAACTGCCCGATCCCGCTGGGGCTGAATCCGCTCTATTCCTCGCGGCGCATCCTCGTTCCCGCAGGCGCATCCGTCGAAGCCGAATTCCATTCATGAAACCCACCCACGAATCAACACCCGAAAGCAAAATCCCAGCCCGCAAGAAAATGCTTTGGGGCGCGGGCGGCGCTGCCGACATGATGATCATGAACGGGGTGAACGGCCTCGTGGATCAAATCTACACGATCGGCATGGCGCTCGATCCGAAATGGGTCGGCCTCGCCCGCTCGGTGCCGCGATTTCTCGACATCTTGCTAGATCCAGTCATCGGCCACTTGTCCGACAACACCCGCTCGCGCTGGGGCCGCCGTCGCCCGTGGATGCTGGCCGGAGGCATCATCGCCGCCATCACCAGCATCGTCATGTGGTATCCACCGGTCAGCCAGGGTGCGATGGCGGTGAACATCTTCGTCATCGCCATGTTGGCCCTGCTGTTCACGGTCGGCTATTCGTTTTTCACCATCCCCTACACGGCGATGGGCTATGAAATGAGCACGGACTCGGACGAGCGGACGCATCTGTTCAAATACCGGCTCATCTTCTTCACCGTTGCCGGATTGATCGTGCCGTGGCTGGCCCGAATTTGCCTCGAAATTGAGGGCGATCAGGCTGCCGTGCTCAAGGGTGTCGAGGGCGTGCGTTACGTCAGCATCGGCGTGGCGGCGATCATTCTTGTCAGCTGTTTGATCCCGGTGTTTTTCTGCAAGGATGTGGTCCACGTATCGGCGGAGAAAAAAGTCCCGTTTCTGGACGCGTTGAAATACACCTTCCGCAACAAGGCGTTCATCCCGCTGGTCATCGGAAATTTCCTGATGCGCGCCGGCATGTGTGTTTCCGGCATTTTCTTCTACTATGTCTTCGTCTATCGGATCGGCGGCAGCATGAAGGACGGAGCCACCGCCTGGGGCTGGTTCATCACCGGCATCACCATCGCCACGCTCGTCGGCACCCCGGCCGTGGCTTGGCTCACCCAGCATTGGGGGAAAAAACAAACGACCATGGCGCTCATGCTCGCCAGCTCCGTCGCCTACGCCTCGATGTGGTGGACCTTCACGCCTGGCGCGGCCTCGATGCACCTCTACCTCGTCACCGCCATCGGCATCGGGATTTTCTGCAACACACTTCCCATGGTGCTCAACTCGATGCTCGCCGATGTCTGCGATGCGGATGAACTCCAGTCCGGCGCACGCCGCGAGGCATTCTACGGCGCGGTCTTCGTCACCTGCGACAAGCTCGCCTACGCCTTCGCCCTGCTGCTGCAAGGATTCCTGCTAGAATACTCCGGCTTCAACGCGAAGCTTGAAGCCCAGACCCCGGAAACCATCACGTCCTGGATGAAATGGCTCATCGCCACCCAGCCGACCGGCTTCGTGCTCGGCATGCTCTGCATTCTCGCCTACCCGCTCACCAAACAGCGGCTGCGCGAAATCCGCGCCGAACTCGACGCCCGCCACGCCCGCTGATCCATGGAGACCCACACGCTCGCCGACCTCGTCATCCGTTACCCGCACGATCCGGCCACCGGCCGCGTGGGCTTGGAAATCCTGCCCGCCGCCAGCGCCGCCGACGCTGTCCCGCGCAGGGAAAACCTCCACGGCGCACCCTACATCGATCTCCTGCCCTTCGGCGAACCCTGGTCCGCCAGCGCGGTCGAGTCGCTTGTCCAGTTCAAGCTGGTCGGCG
>JBIHZT010000501.1:0-3404 GCA_044240265.1 Luteolibacter sp.
ACGTTCCGGCGCTTGCAGAACAAAACGCAGGTTTTCTGGAGCGGTGAGTATGATTTCTACCGCACGCGGCTGACGCACTCGCTGGAAGTCGCGCAAATCGGCAAGTCGATTTCCTACTGGCTCAAGTGCCGGCCGGACGGTCCGCTCGGCGACGACTTTTTCATCGATCCGGACCTGGTCGAGGCGATCTGCCTCTCACACGATCTCGGCCACCCTCCCTTCGGCCATGCCGGCGAGCGGACTTTGAACCACCTGATGCGCGACCACGGCGGCTTCGAAGGAAACGCCCAGACGCTGCGCCTGCTCACCGAGCGGATTTTCTCCGCGAAACGCAGCGGCATGGATCCCACGCGGGCGTTTCTCGACGGCGTCCTGAAATACAAATCGCTGTGGACCGAGCTCGGAAACCAGCCGGAGCACCACTTCATTTACGACAATCAACACGCCTACCTCGACTGGGCAATGGGCGGCAACGACTTCCCGCTCGAACTCACGCCCGGCAAGGTGCGCGACCAGTTCAAGTCCATCGAGTGCCAGCTCATGGACTGGGCGGATGACACCGCCTATTCGCTCAACGATCTATCCGACAGTGTGCGCGCCGGATTTCTCAACATCGAGAAGATCGAAGCCTGGGCGGAAAAACACCACGAGCCGACCGACGACTCCACGCCGCTCGGCGACCTGATGCGGGCCATCCGCCGCAAGCGCGTGGATCCATTCGTCGGCAAACGCATCGGGAAATACATCCAGTCCACCCGCTTGGAAACGGACGTCAATTTCCTCAGCGCCTCCACGAACCGCTACCGCTACCGACTCGCCATCGACCCCGCGGTGAAAGCGGAATCCAGCTTGTTCAAGCGGCTCGCCTTCGAGGTGGTCTTTCTCTCGCCGCAGCTCAAGCAACTGGAGCACAAAGGCAGCCGGATGCTGCGACAGCTCTGGGAGGTGCTAGGAGAGCGCTACATTTCCCAACAGAAGATCGACGGCCAGGACTTCCAACTCCTGCCCGCGGACACCGCGGAGGAAATCGCAGCGGCACCGGACGAGGCCACGCGAGCCCGGCTGGTCTGCGATTTCCTATCAGGAATGACCGACGGCTACGCCGCGCGCACCTACAAGCGCCTGTTCTCGCCGGACTTCGGGTCGATCGGGGATCTGGTCGGTTGAAGCCGCGCGTTCCATCAACCAAGATTTCCGGTCTTCGGATTGAGTTCGCCAAGTGGGGTGAGCGTGGACGGCATCGCGGCGAATGCCATCTCACAGAGTCCGATAAAGGCCTCCTCCACCAGACTCGGCTCGCGCTTGGGCGAATGGAAAACGCCCCATTCGCGCTCGATTCCAGGTTCGGCGATGTTGACCACCTTCAAACTTCCATCCGCGATTTCGCGCGCCGCCACCCAGGGTGCCACGACTCCGACACCGATGCCCAGCTTGGCCATTTCCTTGATCGCCTGCATGTCGCCGAGCACCAGCGGCTTTTTCCCGCGGCCGCCCTTTTGCTCCAGCCACTCTTCGATCAAGCGGTGGGTTTCCGTCGCCTTGGCATAGATGATGAATTGGTGGTCGTTGATCGAACCAAGCACCGCCGAGCTATCAATCGCCCACGGATGGAAGGGTGAAACCACGAAGGCGAGCCGGTCGCTGAACATCGGGCGGTAACCCTCGTCACTTTTTCCACGCGGCTTCAGCCCCACGACGAGATCGAGATCCGCACTGGCTAACCGATCGAGAAGCACCGTGGTGTCACCCGCCTCGATCACCGGTTCGCAACGGGGAAAGCAGTCCCGAAACTCTCTCAGAACCGACGGAATCAAAAAGTGACAGAGACTGTGCGGCGCGCCGATCCGGATACGCGTCTGCCCCCAGCGCCGCAAGCCGTCGAGATCGCGGCTAGCTTGCTCCAGCTCGAAAAGCACCCGCTTGCAACGGCGCAGAAGCAGCTCACCCTCCGCCGTCACGGCCACCCGTTTTCCCGTGCGATCCAGCAGGCGGCAGTTGAGTTGTTCTTCCAGCGTCCTCAAGGAATGACTGACAGCGGACTGGGTCACAAAGATCCGGCGGGCGGCAAGCGTGAAACTCCCCTCCTCCACCACGGCCACGAATGCCCTCAACTGTCTTAAATCCGGAACCCAGTCCATATATGAATCGCTTTCATTGAGAATCTTCATCAAATGAGCATTGCTTGTGCCAAATCGCCACCTTTGGCATTCCACGCGCTTATGCCTCGCCAATGAATTTCCCAGATCGAAAGCAAAACGGCAACGCCCCCCTCAGACTCGGTTTTGTTCCACTCAGTGATTGCGCACCCATCGCCGTGGCCCGCGAAACCGGCATTTTCGAACGCTATGGATTGAACGTCGCCCTGTCCCGTGAGCTCGGTTGGGCAAGCGTCAGGGACAAAATGTTCTATGGCGACCTGGATGCGGCGCAATCCATCGCCGGCATCGCCTTCGCCCTCGGCATGGGCTTCAGCGAACTGCGCTGCGAGGTCGCCGTCCCGCTCATTTTGAATTTGCATGGCAACGCCATCACGCTTTCCACCGACCTCTCCCCGTCGGAAATCGGCAAGGGCGAAGGACTACAGGATTACATCACCCGCTCATGGAAAAAAGACCGGCCGTTCACCCTGGCCGCCACCCACCGTTATTCCTCCCACCATATTCTCCTCTATCAGTGGCTGCGACGCCACGGACTCACCAACCCCTCCGACGTCGAAATCATATTCCTCCCCCCCCCGCTCATGCCGCGCCACCTCAAGGCCGGCCACATCGACGGGTATTGCGTCGGTGAGCCTTGGAATTCCGAGTCCATCCTGGCCGGCACCGGATGGTGCCCAGCCACATCCTCCGATCTCTCCCATGGCCATCCGGAAAAAGTGCTGCTCGTATCCGGGAAATTCCTGCACGAGCGCAAGGACGAGTCCACCGCCCTCGTCGCCGCGCTGCTGGACGCCTGCAAGCTGTGCCAGGATCCCAAGTTCCGGAATGAAATGATTTCCATCCTCGCCATGAAGGAATACACCGGAGCCTCGGAAGACGTCCTCAAAAACAGCCTTGGTTGCAATTTCAATACCGGCGCCGGATCCACCAACTCCTCCGCATTCCACATCTTCCACGGGGACTCGGTCAACCGCCCCACCGTCGAAAAGGCCTCCTGGGTCCTCGCCGGTCTGCGTGCCATCGGCACCCTGCCGGATGTCACCTGTGGGTCGCTTTCCCGCATCTATCGCGAGGATCTCTTTCACGCCGCCACCCAGTGTTCTCAAGAAGCATGAAGCAACCTCATGACGGCGATGAAGCGACATCCGTGAGGCATGCTCCATAAAATCCGGTTTGGCATCCATGCCGCTCTATGAAAAGCGACACATCCAATCCACCATGGCACCAAACCAATCCCTATCCCGC
>JBIHZT010000458.1:0-3691 GCA_044240265.1 Luteolibacter sp.
AGCGCTGGGGGCGGTTGGCGGCGAACGCTTCGAGATCATGACCGTGTTCCTTGGCGGACTTTACGAGCAGTTCGGTGTGGTTGATCCAGCGTTCCAGCGACCCGCGGAGCACGGCGACGCGCTTGCGGAAAAAGTTGTAGGGCAGCAGGCAGATGATGGCGATGGCGATGCCGCAGGCAGTGGCGATGAGCGCCTCACCGATACCGCCGGAAACCTTGCTTGCGGCGAGCTGCTCGTCGCCGACGAAGGAGAACGAACCCATGATGCCGACGACGGTGCCGAATAGTCCTAACAATGGAGCCAGCGTGATCAGCGTGCTGATCACCCACATGCGGGCTTCGGATTTCTCGATGAGATGCGTGGCGTGCAGCTGCATGGCGGCGAGCATGGAGGTGTGGGCGTGGGTCATGCCATCATGCAGATTGGCGAGAAAGGGATCGGCGGCGGATTTCCCAAGGTCCCATGCGGTCGCGAAATCACCGGTGCCGATGGCGACGCGGGCCTGTTCCTGTTGGACGGGTTGCAGCGTGGCCTGAAGCCGCAGCCACCAGACGGCGCGGTCAAGGATGACGCAGAGGGCGAGGAAAAAGGTGGCGAGGATGGGCCACATGACCCAGCCGCCTTCAATGAATGTTTCGACAACGATGTTAGCGAGCACGATGATGTTAGCGGAGTTGGAAGACGATTGGGCGCTGGAGTTTCATGACGGGTCCTGCGGGAAATTTCCAACGCCGGACGGTGCGCAGGGCTTCGGAATCCAGCAGTGGCCAGCTTGAGGAGGATTTGGCGTAGGCGGAAATGACGCGGCCGTTGGAATCGACAGTGAATTCGACCACGACGGTGCCGGTTTGGTTTTTGCGCTTGGCCTCGGCGGGGTAGGAGGGAGGCGGCATGCGGCCCGCCGCGAGACGGCTGGATTCCGACAGGGTGCCGGTGCCGCCGCCGGATGCGGAGGCACGCGGACCGGAAGCGGAGGAGCTGCCGGTGCCAGTTCTCGCCGAGCCCGTCTGCGGGCGGATCTCCGGATTCCGGCGGGCGGCGATGACCGGAGTCGCGGTGCGGGTGGGCGCGGGCGGTGCGATGGCAGGAACGGGTAATTCCGGAATTTCCGGCAACGGGGCGGTCTCCGTGAGTTCGGGCAACTCAGGCGGAGCTGGCAGAATTTCGGCCGGGCCGGTTTGCTCGGGCGCGGAGGGAGCGCCGGCCGGGTTCTCGACCGGATTTTGCTCACCGAGGGTGAAATCCTCTTGGATCAGCTGCGTTTCGAGCGGTTTCGCGAGGATTGGCAGGGACTGTTTTTCCGGCGCCAACACGGCAACTCCACCAAAACCGGCGACGCTGATCCAAGTGGCCAGCGTGCTGATGTTGAGCGTGTGGAATAGACCGTGCATGAGTGGTGGGGCGGGAACCTAGGCGGGTTCCCCGGATCTGACAACGCCTGAGGCGGCTGGAATATTAGAATTGGGTTTCAAAGCCCGCATAAATCATCCGTGGCGCATTCGCCCGCGGTCCTTCAGGGATCCGGCTGACGATGCCGCGCTCGTCGAAGAGGTTGTGAACACCGGCGACCAGCTTGAAGTGATCGTTGACCTCATAGTAGGCGGAGAGGCTGAAAATGAGCAGCGAGTCGATTTTTCCATCGCGGCTGGTGGGGTTGCCAGTGGTGCGGATGTCGTCGTTGTAGCCGGTGGCCCAGGCGATCCCGGAGTAGGTGGCGTCGAAGTTGGCTCCCCAGTTTTCCGCTGCCACGCCGACGCCGGCTGCGAGTTTCCACTCGGGCAGGTAGGGGATTTCATTGCCGTCGCGCCCACCGGCGTAGATCCCGTCGCCACCCCCGGCGAGTGCCGCGGTGGTTCCTTTGAACTCGGACTGGGTCCAAGTGCCTGACACGTAGAGGGGGATGCCATAGGAAAGGCCTGCTGCGGCGCCGGCGTCATACTGGGCGATCGACTCGAGACCGAAGACTTCCGCGGCTCCGGCGTTGGAGGTGGGTTCGCTGCCGAGGCCGGTGTCGGTGGAAATCAGATTGTTGAAGTCGGTCAGGAATCCGGTGAGTTCGAGGTTCAACTCGTCGCGGCGGTGGCGGATGCCGAGTTCGTAACCGTTGGATTCCTCCTGGTCCACGCCCGCGAAATAATCGGAAGCGCCGGGTGAGCTGACTCCGCGGTAGACGCCGCCGAAGACGGAGTATGCTTCATCGAGCTGATAGTTCGCGCTGATTCCGCCCATCAGGAGGTTCTCGTTGCCGCTTTGGGTGACGGAGGTGTTGGTGGCGTTGTCGGTCTTGCGGTCGTCAAGTTCGAGCCATTCGTAGCGGATGCCGGGGCGCAGGGTGAGCTCGCCGGTTTTGATTTCATCCTCCAGATAGATGGCGGTGGCGAAGATCTCCTCAAGCCGGTTGTCTTGTCCCTTGCGGGTGCTGTCGGCGAAATTGAAATTTCCGGCACCGTCGGCGTTGTAGGTTTCCAGCCAGTGGTTCCGGTCCTGATAGTCGTAGTGAAGGCGCAGGCCTGCGGCGAGGTCGTGGGCAAGCGGGCCGGTATCGAAACGGAAATTCGCCTGGTTTTGCCAGCCGTATGAGGCGTAGCTGCGGTTGTTCGCCTTGACATCGGTGACGCCTGCGCCGGTGCCCCGCAGCACGGAAAGCTCGTCGGTGAAGGTGCTGGTGGGGGCGAGGATCTCGTGGATGCTGCGCTTGTCCCCGGCGGCTCCGGTGACTTTGTCGAGTTTGAACCAGTTACGATTGAAGCTGCCGTAATAGATCGCGCTCTCAAGGCGCAGCTCGTGGGACGGCTCGCCGACCCATTTCAGATAGGTCCGGTATTGTTCGCTTTGCATGTTGTCATACTGCGTGGCGGCGTAGCGGCGGTCGGGATTGCGGTCGAGGTCGGATTCCGTGAGTCCGGCATAGGTCTCGTCCGCATCGAAGGAACTGTAGCCGGCCTTGAACTCGATGCGCTGCTTGAGTGCGGTGTTCGGCTCGAAGGAGAGCTTGAGCATCGGCTCGAACAACGAGAAACCGGTCGAGTTGTTGGATCCGTCGATGTCACGGAAGCCGTCGCTGCGGTTGCCGTGGAGTTCCAGCAGGTAGCCGAATTTCCCGGCCTCGGTCTCCACCGTATCGCCGAAGTAGGCGTGGCCGAACATCGTGTTGTAGCTGCCGTAGGTCATCTTCATGTAGAAGGACTGCTCGCTTGGGATTTCGGTCGAAAGGTAATTGATCACGCCGCCCGTGGTCTGCGGACCGTAGCGGACTTGGGACGAGCCCTTGAGGATTTCCACCCCGGCCATCCGCGCGATCCGCGGCGAATAATAGGCGGCTGGACCGGAATACGGCGCCGGAGCGGAGAGAATGCCGTCCTCCATCACCGTCACCTTTTCACTGCGCGTTCCGTCCGCACCGCGCAGTGAGATGTTTGGGAAATTCCCGAAACCATCCTCTTCACGCGCATACACGCCCGGCACCTTGGCCAGCACGAGATTGACGTTTGAACTGTTTGCCGCGCGGATGGCATCTTCGGTCACGAAAGCCGCCGCACCCGTCTGGGTGAATACTTCCTCCTTTGTCCCGAGAACCGTCATTGGGTCGAGTGTGCGCAAGGCGTCCTGTGCGTGGATGGACGCGGTGACAGTCAGTCCGGCGAACAGGCAGCAAGCCTGAGTCGTGAAATGGTGTGGTGATTTCGGATTC
>JBIHZT010000132.1:0-8143 GCA_044240265.1 Luteolibacter sp.
GGATTCATAAAATTCTGTCTTTTTCAATATTGAGAATCATTCTCAAGAAGTGACGGCGGGGTGAAAGAAATCCATTTGAGACGGCCCGGTCAATACATAAATGACAGGTAAATCAGTTGGCTCTCGCAGGGCTGGGGCTTGGTGGGCCGGGTGCGGCCACAAAGTCGCCTTTCAGACAGATCTTCTGTTGTCGGGTGAAATCAGTCCGCACTTGGCAGGCCGAGCAGCTCGATGAGCCGCTGGAGGTCGTCGTCGCCGTAGTATTCGATTTCGATTTTACCCTTTTTCGAAGAATGCTGGATGGCGACGTGGGTGGCGAGGTGTTCGCGGAGGCGGTTGGTGATGGCGCGGACGTGGATGTCCACCTCGCGGGCGGCGGGAGTTTTGCGCGGCTCGCCGGATTCGTGGGTTTCGCCGTTGAGCAGGGATTGCGCGAGTTTTTCGGTGGCGCGGACGGTGAGCTGGCGGCGGATGATCTGGTCTGCGGCGAGCAGCTGGGTGTCGTGGTCCTTGATGGCGAGGATGGCCTTGGCGTGGCCGACGGTGAGGCGGGCCTGGGCGACTAACATCTGGATGTCGAGATGGAGGCCTAGCAGGCGCATGGCGTTGGCGACGCTGGCGCGGGACTTGCCGACGCGGGTGGCGATCTCGTCCTGTTTGAGGGCGAACTCCTCGGCGAGGCGGACGTAACCGGCGGCTTCTTCCATCGGGTTGAGGTCCTCGCGCTGGAGGTTCTCGATGAGCGCCATTTCCAACACGTCGCGGTCGGACGCCTCGCGCTCGATGACGGGCACGGTGGCGAGTCCGAGTTTGCCGGAGGCACGCCAGCGGCGCTCGCCGGCGATGAGTTCGAGTTTTCCATTCACCGCGCGGACGATGAGCGGCTGGATGATGCCGTGCTGGCGGATCGACTCCATCAGGTCGTCGAGCGGCGACTCGATGAACTGCGTGCGCGGCTGCAGCGGGCTGGGAACGATCATGTCGAGCGGCACGTCCCGGACGCGTTTGAAATCATCCGGTGCCGCCATTGCATCGATTGCCGGCGGAGCGACACTTTTCTTGATGAGTGCTCCGAGTCCTTTTCCGAGTGCCTGTTTCGCCATGGGGGGCGGAGCATGATGCAAAGCTGTGGGGAAATCCAAGCGGAATTAGGCAGGCTTGACGGCAAAGGGGCGAGCGGCCATCCATAGCTCTGTGAAACCAATGTTTTTGATCCTCTCAATCGCGGCCGCCGGGCTGGCGGGAAGCTTGCTTTCCGCCCAGGATACGCCGCCGCCGCTGGCGCCGCTGCCGAAGATTCCGGACGGCGAGGCATCGACCGCCGCACCCGCCACCCCGCCGCCGGCGGCTCCGGGGCCGCTGACACCGCCGGCCTCGGCCGCGCCGCCGGACGTGGTGGCCTCCGCCGTGAGTGCGGTGGCCCAACTGGGCGATGAGGTGGTGATGGGCCGCTATCAGGTGGCGGTGGAGCGGATGAACCCGCTGTGGAAGAAACGCACCGCCGAGCGTCTGGGCGGGATGAAGGAGCTTGAAAAACAACTCGCCGGCGTGGCCCAGCAGATGGTGCAGCAGGGGATCAGCATGATTTCCTTCAAGCCGCAGGGGGCGCCGCGTTCCTACGAGGTCGGTCCTGGCAGAAAGGTGGACAAGGTGGCGGGTGAGGAAGTCGAAAGTTTGATTTTCACGAAGTGGATGGTGCTCATCCCCACTGCGACGACGTTCCGGGTCATGCTTCCGGGCGAACCCAAGGCGAGGGTGATCGAGAGCATCGGATTCCAGGTGGCGGTCTCGGAAAAAGGGAAAAACGACTGGACCTTCATCGATGGCTCCGGCCTGACGGTGAACGACCTGCGCGGGCTTTATCCCACTTTACCGCAGGATCTGGAATTTCCTCCTTTGGAAAAACGCGAATCCCGTTAGTCTGACCGCGATGGCAACGAAGAAGAGTTTGATTTCAGAACAAAAGGTGCTGCACCGCAAGTTGGTCGACTTGTGGAACCGCGGGCAGAGCAAGTATTGCGAGGTCCGCGGATCCGAGATCCACGGGCGCGGCGTGTATGCGACGACTTTCATTCCGAAGGAGACGAAGATCATCGAGTATGTCGGCGAACTCATCGACAAGGACGAGAGCGAGCGGCGCGGGGTTTCCCAGCACGCCAAGTCCCTGAAGACGGGCGACGCGGCGGTTTATATTTTCACGCTTTCCCGGAAATATGACATCGACGGCGACGTGCCGTGGAACACCGCGCGGCTGATCAACCACTCCTGCGCGCCTAACTGCGAGGCGTGGGTCGAGGGGCGGAAAATCTTCATCCACTCGCTCACGGACATCAACGCCGGCGAGGAGCTGACCTTCGACTACGGCTTCGATGTCGATTGTTATGAGGACCATCCGTGCCTCTGTGGCAAGGCGGGCTGCGTGGGTTACATCGTCAGCCGCAGCCAGTGGGAGGAGCTTGAGTCGCGCCTGAAAGCGAAGGCTTGATCGGAAAGGGCGGGGTCAGCCCTGCATCAATTTCATGCCCCACCAGATCAATGCTCCGGTGGCGGCGAGTAGCAGAAGGATCAGGCCGATGCTGCGGTTGTGGTCCCGCTGGATGTTGGTGACCTCGCCGCGGGAAACGATTTCCTCGTGAGCCCTGCGGCGGCGGCGCTCTTCGATTTCCGCGAGCGGTGGCATGGTGCATTCGCGGTCTTTTTGCTCTTGGGCGAGTTTCTTGGGAAGCTTGGCGCATTCCCGCTCGAGCATAAGCAGCTGTTGTTCCGCCTGCCGGAGTTGGGTCAGTTCCAGGTCTTCTTTGAGAAGGATGCTGCGGCTCATGGTGACGAAAGGGGCTTACTTGACGAGATAGACGAGGAGCGCGAGGCCGCCGAGCACGACGATGGGCAGGTTGAAGGCGAAGCCGTTGCGCACGTTGACCATGAACTCCGAGTTCGCGCCACCGCGGATCGCCGCGCGTCCGCGCTTCGAGGCCCGGCCGAAGATGGATCCGCTGCGGGTTCCTTCGAAGTGCGCGGCGGCCTGGTCGTATTCGTCGGACGCCATGTCGATGGCCATCGAGGCTTTTTCAAGCTTCTCGGATTGGTTGTCGCGGCTCCAGCTTTCCGGATTGATCTTCTGGATCTTGTCGAGATGGGCGGCGAAACAAACCCGGCATTGCTCGAGATCCTCGGCTTCCTGGCGCATTTCAAACAGGCCACGGTCGATGAGGGTGAGTGACGAGGTGAGCTTCTCGGTGAGCTCGACCTGTTGGGAAAGGAAGGTGCGCTTGCGGATGGTGAGCTCTTCCAGCTCGCTTTTTTTCCGCTCCAGTTCTTCGCGCTGGGCCTGGATGCGGTCGAGTTCTTCCTGCGCGTCCTTCAGCTTGCGGTCGTAGTCCTCATCGCGATTCGCACTGCCGGCGGCTGACATTTCCATTTGGGTCGAGCGGATCTTGATGTGGTGGGTGTGTTCGACGGGTGCGGCCATGGGTGGTGAGGGGTAAAGGAACGCAAGTCCCTTAACGGAAATCATTTCATTCATCCAGCGAAATATTTCAGCTTTCTTGACAAAATTTCAATTCGTGTGCTTGCGGCGGATTTCTCCAGTCAGATGTAGAACATCGGCGCGCCTTGTTTGTTGGCGAGGCTCTCCACGGTGATTTCCCCGAGCGATTGCCTGAGTGACGAGGAAATCTGCTCCCACGCGAGTCTGACGGACTGGCCGGAGTCGCCCTCACGAGTCACGGAGCACTGCAGCAGCGCGGGATCGACCGCTTCCACCACCTGACGCAGGGTGATCTGGTCCGCGTTGCGGGCGAGCAGGTATCCTCCGGCCTTGCCGCGGCGGCTTTCGATCAGGCCGGCGCGGCGAAGATCGTTGAGAATTTGCACAAGAAAGTTTCCGGAGACGGCTTCGCGTTGCGCTAGGTCCTCAAGCCGTGTAAGAGTCCGCCCGTCATGGTATTTCGCCAGCTGGGACATGGCCCGGCAGGCGTATTCCAATTTTTGTGAAATCTTCATGAGCGAATCTCAACAGGCCGCACTCTATCCGGCGAGAAAGAATACGGGCAAGCTTTGCGCGGGCAAGGTCGTCGACATCGAAAAAGTCTGGGAAACCCTGCGCCGCGAGGCCACCCGCGTCGTCACGGAGGAACCCACACTCAGACACCTGGTGCATGATGTGATCCTTTCCCGCGAGACCCCTGCCGCCGCGCTGGGTGCCCGGCTGGCCCGCCGGCTGGCCCGCGAGGACATGCCGCGCGCCAGCATGGAGCCGCTGCTGACCGGCGTGTTCGAGGCAAATCCGCCCATTGTCCACGCCGCTTCGCGCGATTTGCTCGCGATGTTCGAGCGGGATCCGGCGTGTTTCTCACCGTTGGAGCCGCTGTTGTTTTTCAAGGGCTTTCTCGCGCTCACGACCTATCGGGTTTCCCACCAGTTATGGAGCGAGGGCCGCCGCTGGCTCGCGCTTTATTTCCAAAGCGTCGCCAGCGAGGCCTTCGCCGTGGACATCCACCCGGCCGCCCGCATCGGCTGCGGGATTCTGTTGGACCACGCCACCTCGTTCGTCGTCGGTGAAACGGCGATCATCGAGGACGATGTCTCGATCCTCCACGAGGTCACGCTCGGCGGGACCGGCAAGGAAACCGGCGACCGCCACCCCATCATCCGCTCCGGAGTCCTCATCGGCGCAGGGGCGAAAATCCTCGGCCGCGTGGAGATCGGCACCGGAGCCAAGGTCGGCGCAGGCAGCGTCGTGCTCAACAACGTCGCGCCGCACCAGACCGTGGCGGGAGTTCCCGCCATTGTGGTCGGACTCGCCAGCGAGGAGAATCCCGCGATAGAAATGAACCAGAAACTCGATTGCTGCGGCAACATTTAAACCCATGAAACTTCCCTGCCTGTTCCTCATCACCGTCTGTCTATCCCTGCCTTCCTGCGACAAGGTGAGAGGCCTCGCTGACAAGGCGAAATCCACGGCGGCCAGCGAGTTGGCCAGAAAATCCGGTGCCTCCCTCGAATCCAAACCGGATCCCGAACTCCAAAAACTCGCGGATCAAACGCCCGAAGGCGCGATTTTCCGCAAGGACCTGGCGTTCCCCAAAAAGCTTGAGGTCAAGGTCACCCGCCGGGAAGAAGTGTCTGGCCGGTTCTCTGAAAAATCCGAACTCGGCAGCCAGGTGAATACCCTCAAGGGCACGGTCACCAACGTATCCAAGCTCACGCGCGACGGCGACAAGGTCTCCTACACGCTGCTGGAGTCCGTTTTCACCGAGCCGGTGCTCAAGGGGGAGGACGAGTCGAAAAAGCCCGTTAGCAAACAACTCGCCCCGCCTTCCGCGCCGTTTGATTTCGTTAAATCCGGAGCCACCTGGAAGTCCGCCGTGGCCTCGGACTTCCGCACCGCCAGCCGTGCGCAGATGATCGCCCCGGTCTTCGACGAGCTTCTCATCGAGGACTGTCTTGCCCCGCGCGCCCTTTGGTTCGGGAAAAAACGCTACAAGGTCGGCGACACGTTGGCAGTCGCCGATGATTTCCTGCCGATGCTTGTCGGTGGCAAATCCAAGGGGAATTTGAAACTCACCCTGGAGTCCTTCGATGCCGTCAACGGCCACCCGTGCGGAGTCTTTTCGGTGAGCGGCGACTTCTCGCGCAAGCGCTTCCCCGATTTTAACGGCAGTCTAACCGACGAGGAGGTGACCATCGAGTCGGGGAAATTCTGGCTGTCGCTGCTCCATCCGCTCATTCTCCGCGAGGAAACCGAGATCATCCAGACTGCCACCACCGGCGGTCAGGGCGGTCTCTCGACCAACGGTCGCAGCTCCGCCAAGGTTTCCGTGATTCGCGAGTGGAAAGCTGGCGCGAAGTAGTCGCTCCGACCTCGTGGGAGAAGGCGATTCCGGCTTGCCCGGTTGCGGGTTTACGGCGTCGTCCTCGGAGTGGATTTGTCACGATTTGGTTCTCACCGGGTGAATCGATATTTCTAGCGTCAACACTGGGCGGATCCCTCCCATATACAAATTTTCCCCATCCTCCCGAAGCCATGGCCGCGTTTTCCAAAATCATTTCCGCAGGCCTCGCCGCAGCATTTGCGTTGTTGTTCAATTCCGCCGCCACCGCAGCCGCTGTCACTTGGGCCGGCCTCGGTGACGGGCGATCATCGAGTGATCTTCAGGCGGATGAAGCGCCGTTCGGTGGCGTTCATCAGGACATTGTCGCGGGCGGTGAAGGTGTCCGCCGTGTTCACGGTGGTGACGGCGGCTTGCCAGGCGGAAAAATCATCGGTGACCTGCGCGCTCCACGCGACGTCGCTGGCAGCGGGGTTTTTCGTGACGGAGAGTGCGAGGTAGCCGTTGAGGTCGATGGTGGCGACCGGCGAAATTCCCGGAGACTTCGGGGCGAGGCCGAGCGCGTATTCCAAGAGATTGGCGAGCTGGTCGGCATCCGGATCCGCGGTCTCTCCGCTGATGGACGGGTTGGCGAGTTCCGGGGGGGTGAAGTTCGCGAAGCGCCACGCGTCGAACGGCTTGTCCTGGATCGTCACCGTAGCGGTCTGCGCGGCATCCCTAACCAGCGCGAAATCGGCTGCCACGGCGACGATCACGGTGCGGTTTCCCTGCGCCAGTGAATCGGCGATGGGCGTCACCGACACCGCCGCCGACGTTTGCCCCGCCGGGATGGTGACGCTGGCGGGCAGCGCTTGGAAATGAGTTCCGGAAACGGCGGTGCCGCTGACGGCGAGTGGCACGAGCAGGGGAAGAGTGGTGTCGCCGCTGCGGGTGAAGGTGACTTGCCCGGCCTGGCCGTCGATTTCCCGCGCGGTGGAAACCGTGGCGGCGACGGTCGCGCCGGGCAGGCTGTGCCAGGCGAGGGCGTAGGGAGTGGTGGTGCTGGAGGGCGGGTTATCGACGACCAGCGCGTAGTTGCCGGGGGGAAGGGTGGCTTGATAGATGAGCTCAACATTATCCACGCCGCTGTCGCTGAGGGCGATCTGGCTGCCGAGGGTGAAGCCGCTGGCGTTGTGAAGACGGAGGCTCAGGTTGGTGAGTGAGTGGCTCCATGTGTTGGATCCAGATTTTGCGGATAGGCGATGCCAAGTCAGGGCGGCGCAGAATGGAGTGGAGGGAGCGCCTGCGGGGATGTTGAAAAAATAGTGTTTCTCGGAGTTGTTGGAAACGGACTCCGCCGCCCAACCGCGGTGTTTGTATTGGGTGGAATTTGAGGCGATGGCCCTATCGATGACGACGGTGCTGTAGGCGTGATGAATGTTCAGCTCGCCTGCGCCGTAAATCGGATCCAGCGGGGAGGCTGGCAGGTTGTTGAACCACCCGGGGACGGTGTTTTTCGTGGCGGAGGCGAGCAGCAGGGCTTTGACGACGCGGGGTCTGTCGGTAACGGCCAAGGAAATCGGGATCTCCCCGAGTTTGGCGAACAGCAGGCCTGCTGAACCCGCGACCATCGGGGTGGTCCAACTGGTGGCGTATTCCGGCGCGGCGCTGGGCGCGACGATGTCCGGCTTCACCCGGCCGGCGACTTCCAGCGTGGTGGGGCCGCGGCTGTGGTTTCCGTCATCGCGACCGACGGAAATGGTGTTGTAGGTTTGGCCGAGAAGTCCCGGCAATGGGTTGATGGCGGCGTCATTGTGCAGACCGACCACACAAACAAATCCGTCGCGGTTGATGGCGAAGTCCAGGCGTTTGCCGGTCTCGATGTCCAGGCTGGTCAATCCGGTAGAGCCGACCCAGCTGTGGTTTTGGACATCGCGTAGTTCGACTTCCGGCTCCGCGCTGGTGTTCACGTTCAGGAATCCGGAGCCCAGCCAGTCATTGACTTCGTAGAGGTCCACCAGTGCGCCTCCGGGTTGCTGACTGGTGGTGCCGTAGAAATTGATGCCGACGTGGTTCGCGTGGTTGCTGACGGCGGAAGTGCCGGATTTGACCGTAAATGACTTTCCTGAGAAGAGGACGTCCGTTTGATTCGGGGTGTAATTCGAGCCACCCTCGGGTGCCTCGATCTGCGAAAATCCCTGGCCCGGCGCGGTTGGCAGTTCGGCACCGGCGAGAAGTTTCAGCCGGGCGAATCCGATTTCATCCTGCCAAGCGGCCGTGGCCGGCGTGACAAGTAGGACGAGCGGGATGATGTGGGCTCGGAAATTCACCAG
>JBIHZT010000502.1:0-3395 GCA_044240265.1 Luteolibacter sp.
GGAAGGATGCGAAATCGACGTATTCTGTTTTCAGGCCGTTATCGCAGAGGATTTCCCACAGGACTGAGGATGGAACAGCGCCTCCGAGGTGAATGTGAAGATCATGCATGCCAGCAGGAAACCCGAGATGGAGCGGATTTGCAATCCGGCTGTGAATCTGCTTTCAGCGGAGTCATTTTCAGACAATTTTTGACACCCGGACTGAGGTGGCTATGGTCCCGCCGTTCCCACGAACCAACCCCACTTTACCATGAGCGAAACAACCGTCGAAAAACACACCTTCCAAGCCGAGATCCAGCAATTGCTCGATCTGGTGGTGCACTCCCTCTACACCGATAAGGAGATCTTCCTCCGCGAGCTGATTTCCAACGCTTCGGATTCGATGGAAAAACTCCGTCACATCGAGGCCACGGAGAAGGACGTGCACGAGCCGACGCTGCCGTTGGAAATCCACATCGCCACCGATGCCGAGGCGAAAACGCTGACGATCTCGGACGCCGGCATCGGCATGACCCGCGAGGAATTGGTGAAAAACCTGGGCACCATCGCCCACTCGGGGACCAAGGCGTTCCTGAAAAACATGCAGGACAGCGGCAGCACGCCGGGCAACATGATCGGCCAGTTCGGTGTCGGGTTCTACTCGGCGTTCATGGTGGCGGACGAGGTGAAGGTCCACACCCGCAGCTGGCGCGCGGACGGAGAGGAGCTCGTCTGGATCAGCGATGGCAAGACCGGTTATGAAATCGAGGAGTCACCCGGCCAGTCGCGCGGCGTGAGGATCGTGATGCACCTGAAGGAGGAGCTTGGCGAGTATGCAGAGGAGACCCGCATCAAGCACCTCATCGAGCGTTACAGCAATTTCGTCGGCTTCCCGATTTTCCTCAATGGCAAGCGCATCAACGAAGTGGAAGCGCTGTGGCTGAAGAACAAGTCGGAGATCTCCGAGGATGAATACAAGGCGTTCTATCAATTCGCCTGCAAGGCCTTCGATGAGCCGGCCTACCGCCTGCATTTCAGCGCCGACGCGCCGATCGCGATCAACGCGCTGGTCTTCGCTCCAAGCGAAAACCCGGAGCGCATGGGCTTCGGCAAGGTCGAGGGCGGCGTCTCGCTTTACTCGAAGAAGGTGCTCATCGACGCCGAGCCGAAAGGCCTGCTGCCCGACTGGATGCGCTTCATGAAAGGCGTCGTCGATAGCGCCGACCTGCCGCTCAACATCTCGCGGGAAACGATGCAGGACAGCGCGCTGATCCGGAAGCTCGGCGCGGTCATCAGCAAGCGCGTGATCAAGATGTTTGAAAAGGAAGCCGAAGCCGATCCGGAGAAATACCGCGGTTTCTACAAGAAGTTCGACCGCTTCTTCAAGGAAGGCATCGCCACCGACTATCCGAACCGCGACGCGCTGGCCAAGCTGCTGCGCTTCGAGTCGTCTCTGACAGAACCGGGCGCCGTCTGTGGTTTTTCGGACTATGTTTCCCGTGCGAAAGACGGCCAGGAGTCGATTTACTATCTGGTCGGAGCCGGACGCGAGCAAATCGAAAGCAGCCCATACATCGAGGCGTTCAAGGCACGCGGGCTGGAGGTTGTCTATTTCACCGACGCGGTGGACGAATACGTTGTCGAGTCGCTCGGTGAGTTCGAGGGCAAGAAGCTCGTCTCCATCCGCCACGGCGGTGTGGAGCTGGAAGAGCACGCGCCGGAAGGCGACGCTCTATCCGAAGAGCAGACCGCCGCGCTTTGCGAGTTCCTCAAGGCGGAACTCGGCGACCGCGTGACCCGCGTCGCGAGCGGCAAGCGGCTGGTGGACAGCCCGGTGATCGCGCTGGTGCCGACGGACGGCATGAGCCCGCAGATGCGCCAGATGATGAAGGCGATGGACGAGAATTTCAAAGACGAGATCAAGGTGGAGCTGGAAATCAACCCACGCCACGCGCTCGTCAAGAAGCTCGCAGAGGCCAAGGATTCCAACCCCGAGCTGGCGAAGCTGGTGGCGTTGCAACTGCTCGACAACTCGCTGATCGCCGCCGGTCTGTTGGAAGACGCGCGCGACACGGTTTCCCGAATGAACAAGCTGATGGAGAAAGCGATGGGCTGATGAAAGCCTTTTGCCCCGAATGCAAAAACAGCCTGACCGGACCGAAGTCCGCGATGGGAACGCGCGTGGATTGCCCCGAGTGCCGGCATTCGTTCTATTGGACGGACCGCCAGCACGCGGGGGAAACCTTCGTGGTCTATGACTTGGAAACGACCGGGCTGGACCCGGAGCAGGACGAGTTCATCCAGATCGCGGCGATGCGCTTCACGGCGGGTTGTTTGTGCCCGGAGGAGACCTTCGCCAGCTTCGCGAAACCGCGGCGGCCGATCTCCTCGTTCATCGAGAGCTACACCGGCGTGGGAAACCGCCACGTGGCTAACGCTAACCGGCCGGAGGAAGTGCTCTGCGAGTTTTCAGCGTGGTCGGGCGACTCCACGTTGATCGCCCACAACGGCCTGCGCTTCGACAGCAAGTTTCTAGCAGCGACTTGCCGCCGCCACGGATTGCCGATGCGCGAGGTCCACAGCATCGACTCGATCCACATGTCGAAGATGTTGTTCGGCAAAACCCGCGGCACCGGCCACTCGCTGGACCACCTGATTGCCCGCCTGCGGATCGACCAACAGGGCATCCGCCGCCATGATGCGCGCGGCGACGTGGAAATCCTCGGACGCGCGGTGGCGGGCATGTGGCAGCGGCTCGCGCTGGACCGGGCGTTTAACGGCGTGCCACGGCATGGCGCGTTTCTGCCGGCGGTTGATAGCTGAAGCTCGGCCTATCCGGTGCGGGTTCTGCGATGGTTCCGAGTTCAAACAAAAAAGCGGCTCCTCGGAAAAACCGTGAGCCGCCTGGAATATTTTACAAGTAAGATGTCTTGTCTCAGAGCACCATGTCCTTGAGGCCCTTGAGAGGACGCACCTTGACCGCGGTGGATGCAGGCTTGGCCTTGAACATCACTTCCTCCTTGGTGAAGGGGTTAATGCCCTTGTGAGCCTTGACCGCAGGCTTGCGCACGGTGGTGATTTTCATCAGGCCGGGCAGGACGAATTCACCGACGGCGTTTTTCTTGAGGTGGCCTTCGATCACGTCGGTAAGTGCTTCGAGCACGGCTGCAACCTGCTTGCGGCTGAGTTCGGTGCTTTCGGCGATCTGGTCGAGGATCTGGGTCTTGTTGAGCTTGTCTTTGATAGGTGCTGATTTCTTGGCCATGCAGAGGAAATCACGAAACCAGCGGCCGATGTCAAGGCTGGTCACTGCGAAAAAACGCTTCCGCCCGTCCTGGACGGACGGGCGGTGCGCTGTTGGAGCCTCAGTCTGGAGAGTCAGAGGCTCCGGTTTTCCAATCTCAAACGGCTTCGAG
>JBIHZT010000503.1:0-3385 GCA_044240265.1 Luteolibacter sp.
AAGGGTTTCATTGCGCCGATCATTTGCATTTCCCCCGTTTCCATCCGATGTTTCCCGGAATCATAACCCCTAAAATGATGAAAACGCACAAAAACACGCTCACGGACACCCCCGTCCTCTATCCCACCCACAACGACATCCCGCTCGACCAGCGCACCGAGCTCAACGCGCTGATGAACCTGCGTCTTGCCTCCGCCATCGACCTGCAACTCCAGATGAAGCAGGCCCATTGGAATGTCAAAGGTCCCAGTTTCATCGGCCTGCACAAGCTCTTCGATGACATCCACGAAGCCGTGGAGGACTACGTGGACATGATCGCCGAGCGCATCGTCCAGCTCGGAGGAATCGCCGAGGGCACCATGCGCATTGCCGCCAAGCGATCGCGCCTTCAGGAATATCCACTCACGCTCTCGGAAGGCATGGCCCACGTCAGCGCCGTGGCCGCCGCGCTCGCCGCCTTCGGTAAGGAAGCCCGTGTCACCATCGAAGAGGCCAATGCCTTCGATGATGCCGACACCGCGGACCTCTTCACCGAGATCTCCCGCGGCATCGACAAGTGGCTCTGGTTTGTCGAAGCGCACTCCCACGCCATCACCTGATGGGCCGATGGTTTTTCCCATCAGATTGGGAAAATTCCGCCAATCACGGAGGATCGCCGCCCACCCCGCAAAACTCGCCCACCCGCTTCTCCACCCACGGCAGGAACGGATTCCACCGTTGCCGCAGCATGTCTGCGGCGGAGACGCGGATGGCGCCTTTTTCACCCCGCAGCGCGATGTTCCCGAGCGTGACTTTGTTGCCCGAGGAACCATTGCCATAAAGCGGATCGGCCGCGGAAAACGGTAGGGCGATGTGCGAGAGCGAGTAAATCTCCGCGGGCCAACTCAGGCCGGTATCGACCGGTTCCAGCGGCTTGCCGTTTTCGCGGCGCTGGATCACGACGTTCGAGGGATCCTTGCCCGGCCTCGTGTCATTGGTGGCGATGCTGAGTTTGAATGGGTGCTTCGGGTTCGCCAGCAGGCGGGCCAGATCCGCAGCGGGATCCCGGGTCAGCAGGTGTTCGATCTTGGCCCAGCGATTGATATCGAAAAGGACCAGCTCGTGGCCGTTGGGCGGCAGCCGGTCGAACAACCGCACCACCAGATCCGGCGCCGAGACTGTGGCGTCCACTGCGGATTGGAAGGCGATCACTGGCGGAAAATCCCCGAGTTTCCCCGCGGCCGCGAGTTTCCCCAACCGCTGGTCGATGGCGGTGGTGATGCGGTGCGCGAGATCTCCCGCGTTCGTCGCGAAGGAGCCGTATTTGTAGGGATCATACTCTAGGGAAACGGACGTCCACGCCAGCTGCTCCAGCCCCAACCAGTGGCCGATGCGGCCCTGCCAGACGGCAAGCGCGGCCGCCGGGGACACGCCGATTTCAGGCGAAAACAATACCAGCCCCTTCGCCTTCGGCAGCACGGGGTTTTCCAGGCACTCCAGCGCGTAGTTCACCGCCAGCGCGCCGCCATTCGAGTAGCCCACGATGTAAACCGGCTTGTCGCCGACCAGCGAGCGGACGTGGGGCATCGCCAGCCGCACCGCCGCCGCCATGTCCTGCCAGGTCACCTCCACCAAGCCGGACGGAGCCGTCCCGTGGCCGGGGATGCGCAGGCCCACCACCGTGGCTCCCGCCGCATGCAGCCCCTCGCCGAGATGGCGCAGGCTGTAAGGAGAGTCCGACAGCCCGTGAAGCAACAGGATCCCAGCCCGCGGGTTCTGCCCGATCATTTGGAAACTGCGGTTCCAGTCCGGCTTCATCGCCGTCGGGTCCATCATGCTGCCATGCTGGTAGCGGTTGATGGATCCCGCCTCCACCCGTCCGGTCTTCTGGTAAACCTCGTCCTCCAGTTGTTCGAACAACCGATCCTCCAGCATCAGATACCCGGGGAAGTCAGCCACTTCCGAGTCCTCGGTGAACTCCTCATCCAGATCCGCCGTGTGCCAGACCTCCAGCGCCGGCCGGTGCTTCAGGCTGTAAGCCGCCACGAATACCAGCGTGATGAACACTCCGAAAAGTCCGTAGCCGACGGCCCGCCGGCCCATGGTGAACGAGTGATAGGCGATCTTCCGCATGCCAAATCAACGCCCGCCACGACCTAACGGTCAAGACCCGGCTGCCCCCGCCCCTACCGCCCCACCACCGTCCGCTCGATGAAGATCGTGCTCGGCATCGGAACCAGCCGGATGCCCAGAGCCGCCACGGTGCGCGGCACCGCGTTGTGTTGGATCATTTCCGTCGAGAACGCCTCCACCTCCTGCCACACCACCTTGTCCGTCGGTCGCCGGGTGGACCAGACTTCCGGATGAATCCCGTAAAACTTCATTTCCCCGGAGTTCTTCATCGGGCGGGATCACTTCTCGCCCGGCAGCACCTTCGCCTTCTTTCCCGCGCCCTTGCGGATCCGCACCATCGCGACCGTCTGGGTCCCGTTCACCTGTTTCTTCATTTCAAACAGATCAATCGCGGCAAAAAGATCGCTGAGTTTCTTGAATCCATACGTCCGGTGATCGAAGGGTCCCGCGTTTGCGATCCGCGCCCTCACCGGTCCCAGATCCGCCCAGCCGTCCTCGTCGGCCAGTTCCTTCACCGCGTTGCGCAGGGTGTTCATCAACTTGGTGTCCCCCTTCAGGTTCTTCGGATCATTCACCGGTGTTGTCGCCACTTTGCCCGGCCCGCCCGGCGTCTTACCCGACTGGTCCTCCTTGCCCTCCTCATCCAGATAGAGGAACCGCGTGCAGCTGTTCTGGAAGGGCTTCGGAGTTTTCCTCTCCCCGAACCCGAACACCTCCTTGCCGTCCGCCCGCAGCCGTTGGATGAGCGGCGTGAAATCGCTATCAGAGGAAACCAGGCAGAACGTGTTCACCTGCTTGGTATAGAGGATGTCCATCGCATCGATGAGCAGCGCCATGTCCGTGGCGTTCTTCCCCTTCACCAGGTCGAAGGACTGCATCGGCTGGATCGCATATTCGTGCAGCACCCTCTCCCATCCCGCGAGACTCGGCTTTTTCCAGTTTCCGTAGGCCCGGCGGATGTTCACCACCCCATGGCTCGCCAGTTCGGAGATGATGAAGTCGATCTTCGCCGCCGGCGCGTTGTCCGCGTCGATCAACAAGGCGATGCTGTGATGGGAGGTGCTCATGAATGGTCTTGAACGAATGACTTTTCAGTGGAGTTCATGGCCCAAGCCTGGCGGACATGCAAGGCGCATCGTCCTTGTGCGCCCCCTCTCATCCCATCCACCACCGGCGTCTCCTATCAGAATCACTTGCGGAGGATTGAAGGATCCCATCGCAGGATCCATGGCTACTCCACCATCCCTTCCCGCTCGTCGGCCTCTTCACGTCG
>JBIHZT010000050.1:0-11774 GCA_044240265.1 Luteolibacter sp.
AAGATGCAAGAGAAGATGCAAGAGACAAGATGCAGGAGACAAGATGCAGGAGACAAGATGCAGGAGACAAGATGCAGGAGACAAGATGCAGGAGACAAGATGCAGGAGACAAGATGCATGGGCAGCGGATTGGAGTTCATCAACCGTCAATCCGTTCTCACGGGCGTAGTCGAAGGACTCGCGGGGAGACGGCTTCGTTTGAAACTACGCCGATCCAAGGACGCCGCGAACACGGCCTGCGGCGAGACGCCGCAGCCACGCGTTTCGCCTCTCAACTCTCAACTCTCAACTCTCAACTCTCAACTCTCAACTCTCAACTCTCAACTCTCAACTCTCCCGCCGCATCACCCCCTGTTCCCGCGCATGTCCTTGCGGTAGCGCAGCGGGGTGGTGGCGGATTCCCGGCGGAAGACGGTGGTCATGTATTCCGGGGAGCAGAAGCCCGCGCGGTCGGAGATCTCGCCGACCGGCATATCGGTCTCGGTGAGCAATTTCCGGACGAGGTCCAGGCGTGCCCGGGAGAGATAGGCCCCCGGGCTGGTTCCCAGGGCTTTGGCGAAGCGCTGCTCCAGCAACCGCCGCGAAATCCCCGCCGCCCGCGCCACGTCCTGGATCTGGATGCCGGTGCTGAGATTTTCGTTCATGAACGCCAGCGCGGAAACGAGGTTTTCGTCCGTGATGGCGAGCGTGTCGGTGGATTGGCGGGTGACCACGCCGAGCGGTGGGATCAGGATGGGCTTTTCCGGCGTGTCAGAGCCATTCATCGCCTGATCGAGCATCGCCGCGGCCTCACTGCCGATTTTCTCGCAGGCATTTCTAACTCCAGAAAGATGGACCGGACCGATCTCGCACAGCAGGTCGTCGTCCGTGGCACTGAGCACGGCGACTTCCTGCGGGACCCGCAGGCCGATGCGCAGGCAGGCCCGGATCACCTCGCGGCCGCCGCCCCACGTCAGCACCGCGACGGGTTTGGGAAGGGAGGCGAGCCAGGCCCCGAGTTCGCCGATGTGGAGATTCCAGTCCGGAGAAATGAAGCCGGCGTGGACCTTGACGCCGTGCACCGCGCAGTCGCATCCGGCGGCGGCGACCGCTTCCTGATACGCGTTGCACTGCCTCGCCACGTATTCCAGGCCGCGCAGGCTGAGGTAGGCGAAGTGTCTGAAGCCACGGGCCAGAAAATAGTCGGCGGCCATCCTGGCGGCGGCCTCGCTGTCGTTGCAAACGCAGGGGAACGGCTTGCCGGGAAGCCGGATGCCCGAAACATTGACCACCGGGATCTTGCGGCGGCACAGTTGCTCCGCCACTTCCGGAGTGCCGATGCGGGCGATGATGCCGTCGCCATGCCAGTCGCGCGGCAGGGCGGTGGAATCGTGCAAGCCGCGGGCCTCGACAAAAAGATGCCAGTTTCCGCGCTCCAGCGCGAATTTCTGGATGCCGGTGATGATGCCGCGGCCCCAGGCGGTCGAGGTGTCCACCAGCACCGCCACCCGTTTGATGCCACCGTTTTCACCGGACGCGGTTGGGGGCGGCTGTTTCCTCATGACGCAAAATCAAAGAAATGGAACGCGATCCCGTCTAGCGCGAAATGAAAGTTTGTTCAAAATGAACGCGCACTCAATCTTCCGGGCCTAGTCAGAATGAAACGAAAAATCCCACACCTCCGCTGGATCATCGCCTTCGCGTTGTTCCTCGCCGCCGTCCTGAACTACATCGACCGCAACGTGTTCGCCCTCATGGCGCCGACGATCCAGAAGGATCTCGGCATCGATGAGAATGAATACGCGAACGTCCTGAATTATTTCATGATCGCCTACACCATCGCCTATCTTCTATCCGGGCGGGTGGTGGACAAGCTGGGCGTGCGGCTGAGTTTCGCGCTCTTCGTCGGCTGGTGGTCGATGTCCAACGCGCTCACCGGCCTGGCGCACTCGCTCGGCCAGATCAAGTGCTTCCGTTTCATGTTAGGCCTCGGCGAGGCTGGCGGCTTCACGGCCTCTCCCAAGGCGGTTTCGGAATGGTTCCCCGCCTCCGAGCGCGGCATCGCGGTGGGGATTTACAGCGTCGGTGGCGCGGTCGGCGCGACGCTGGCCCCGCTGATGGTGGTCTTCATACCGGAATTCATGCAATCGGTGAGCCACGCGCTGTCCGGCGTTTCCCCCGGGCTGTCGGCCTGGATCGCGGATGTGCATGGCTGGCGCTGGGTGTTCGCGGTTTCCCCGCTGCTCGCCGGCATGTGGCTGGTGCTCTGGCTCTGGCTCTATCGCAAACCCGCCGAGCACCCGCGCATCACCACCAAGGAACTCGATTACCTCGAGGCGACCATGGAAAAGCCCGTGGCTGCCGAGGATGAGGAGAAAATCCCGGAACTCCAGCTGTGGAAGCGCGTGCTTTCCGAGCCCTTCGTCTGGCGTCTGATGGTCGCCCGCATGCTCACCGACCCGGTTTGGTATTTCTATCAATTCTGGATGCCGAAGTACCTGCACTCGGTGCACAAGCTCACCCAGAAGGAGCTGGCCATCATGTGGCTGGTGTTCCTCGCGGCGGACATCGGCTTCCTGCTCAGCGGATTCCTTTCCGGCCGGATGATTAAAAAAGGCCGCAAGCCCGCGTCGTCGCGCCTGATCATCATGCTCTCCAGCGCGTGTCTCGTGCCGCTGTCGTTTTTCGTGCCCGCCATGCAATCCGTCACCGGAGTGATCGTGATCGGCATGTTTGTCGCCTACGCCCACACCGCGTGGTTAGGCAACCTGACCTCGCTGGTGGTGGACATCACGCCCAAGCGCATTCTCGGCACCGCCTTCGGTGTGATCGCCTGCGGCAGCACGCTCGGCGGCATGTTCATGAACAAGACCGTCGCTGCATTCGTCAGTGACAAGCCGATGAACCTGCCTTCGTTCCTGGAGTGGATCAACAGCCACCGCTCCTACGACTCGCTGTTCTACATCATGGCCTTCCTGCACCCCATCGCGATCATTCTCATCTGGAGTCTGCGCAAGCGCGAGGCCGCGGGCTGATATTTAGAATTCCAAATTCAACATGAAAACCATCACGGAAACCTATGACATCGTCGTCTGCGGCGGAGGCCTTGCCGGCTTCTGCGCCGCAGTCGCCGCCGCACGTAACGGAGCGAAAACCTGCCTCGTCCACAACCGCCCGGTGCTCGGCGGCAACAGCTCGTCCGAAGTCGGCGTGACTCCGCACGGGGCCGCCGCCTTCCACGCCTACGCCCGCGAGACCGGCATCATCTCCGAGGCGCTCATCGAGGAGCGCGCCACCAACCACGCGGAGATTTATGAAAACGGCTGGACCAACAGCGTCTGGGACATGGTGCTCTATGACATCGCGGTGAAAACCGAAGGGCTCACGCTCCACCTCAACACCGACATCCGCGGCGTTGAAAAACGCGACGCCCGCAATATTTCCGCCGTGCTCGCCGTCGTCCAGAATGCGGAAATCGATCTGCGCCTCGAAGGCAGAACCTTCATCGACTGCACCGGCGACGGCATCGTCGCCGACGCCGCGGGCTGCACCTGGCGCATGGGCTCGGAAGGGAAGGACGAGTTCAACGAACCGCACGCCCCCGCCGTGGCCAGCGCCGACACCATGGGCAACTCGATCCATTTCCTCTGCCGCGACATGGGCCGCCCGGTGCCCTTCAAAGCGCCCGATTGGGCGGTGAAACACGACGACGCCTCGTATTTCTACAACCAGGGCCGCCTGCCCAAGGACGTGCGCGGCGGATTCTGGTGGATCGAGATCGGCGTGCCCTATCACACGATCTACGATGCGGAAACCATCCGTCACGAACTCACCCGCCACGCGCTCGGCGTGTGGGACTGGATGAAAAACAAGGACCCGCTCACCAAGGAGAAGTGCGCGAACTACGCGCTCGACTGGATCGGCCAGGTCCCCGGCAAGCGCGAGAGCCGCCGCGTCATCGGCCGTTATTTCATGACCGAGAACGACGTGCTCAACAAGACGGTCTTCCCGGATGAAATCGCCTTCGGCGGCTGGTTCGTCGATCTCCACACGCCCGGCGGCCTGCTCGCCAAATCCTCCGAACCCTCCGCCGCCGCGGGTGGGCATGAGGACGAATATGATACCTTCAGCGACTACTCCGCGATGTCCTACTGCGGACCTTACGGCATTCCGCTGCGCATCCTGATGGCCAAGGACCTCGACAACCTGATGATGGCCGGTCGCAACGTCAGCGTCACCCACGCCGCGCTCGGCACGGTCCGTGTGATGGGCACCACCGCGCTCATGGGCGAGGCCGCCGGGGTGGCCGCCGCGCTTGGTTTGGAGAGAGGCCATGATTTCGATCGACTCGTCTCCGAGGACATCGGCGAGATCCAGCAGCGTTTGTTAGCCAATGGCTGCTTCCTGCCGAACTACCGGAACAACGACGCCAAGGACCTCGCCCGCCAGGCGCAAATCACCGCCACCAGCGACGCGCCCGTCCACGGCGTGGCTCCGGAAACGCCGGGCTTTCACGCCGGTCTCGCCGTCTGGAAAGACCAGCCGCAATACAGCATCGAGCGCCTCGAAACGCGCCGCGGCCAACTCGTCGCCGCCAGTGGCGGACGCATCGATTGCATCGAACTCTGCCTCTCCAACGAATCCACGGAGACGCAGAAAATCGACGTCGAGCTCCACCGCGCCGATCACATCTGGGACTATCGCGCCGAGCCGGGCGCACCGCTTGCCAAGGCCACTCTCAGCGTGCCGCCGGGCGGCGCCCATTGGATCGCATGGCCGGTGGATGTCGCGCTTCCCGCCGACATCGCGCCCGGATCATTCCTCCGCATCGACGCGCTTCCTAACAAGTCCGTCCTCTGGCGCGCCGCGAAGAAAGTCATCCCCGGCCACATGGCGATGTATGCCATTTCGCCCAACCGCATGCGCCGCTATGGCAACGGCCACACGTTGTCGTATCGCATCACGCCGGAACAACGGCCCTTCGATGCCGGGCAAGTCGTCAGCGGCGTCACCCGTCCGCACGGCGCGACCAACCAATGGGTTTCCGATCCCGCGCAACCCTTGCCGCAGTCGCTCGAACTCGCCTGGGAAAAACCGCAGGCGCTCGGCGAGGTGCAGCTCGTTTTCCCCGGCCACCTGATTCGCGAATACCATGCCTACGCGCCGTTCTATCGCGACGCCCAGTGCCCGCGCGACTATGCCATCGAGGTGAACTCCGGCGGAACTTGGCAGAAATTGGTCGAAGTGAAGGACAACTACCAGCGGTTGCGCAAACACGCGCTGCCCGCCGGCACTTCCGCCGACAAGCTCCGCGTCGTGGTCACCGCGACAAACGGAGATCCTTCGGCTGCGATCATCGAAGTCCGGTGCGTTTGAAATTCCTCCGTAGCCTTGGCTATGAAAACCCAACTCCGCCTCCACGCACTTCCGCTCGGTCTGGCCACAAGCATCTTTGTGGCCGTCGATGCGGAGCCTGCGCGGGCGGATCTTGATTTTACCGCCTCATTCCGTTTCACTCGCCTCCGGTAACTCAAAACCCATGAATATCCCGGACATGGCAAGCCGGGGCGTAATGTCGCTTTGCCGGTAAACTTCCCAATTAATCTACCTATGGATGTACCCGCCGCCCGCAACGCGACCTCCAACGCATCCGAAATCCATGAACCTCCCCCTTCTGAAACCCTCTCTCACAGCGATTTTCGCGCTGCTTTTGTCCATGACCTTCGCCACCGCCCAGCGGCAGGTGGAAAGGCTCGGGCGTGGCATCGTCGCGCTGCGCACCTCGTCCACCCAGGTTTATCTGAGTTGGCGCTTGCTCGGCAATGAGCCTGTGAGCACCGGTTTCAACGTTTATCGTTCCACCAACGGCGCGGCGGCGGCGAAGCTGAACGCCTCTCCCATCACCCAGACGAGCGATTTCCTCGACGTCACCACTTCCACGACGCTCACCAGTGCGAATTCATATTTCGTGAAGCCGGTCGTCAATGGCGTGGAAGGTGCCGCCAGCGCCGCGTTTTCGCTGCCCGCCAACGCCCCGGTCCGCCAATACCTCGCCATCACGAAAACCCCGGTGCCTTCCGGCAGCTACAGCCTTTCCCAAACCTATCCGGCCGACGTCGATGGCGACGGCGAATTCGAACTGATCTGCCGCCTCGACTACGCCGGCAGCGGCACTCCGGCCGACGGACGCTTCATTTTCGATTGCTACAAGCTGGACGGCAGCCATCTCTGGCGCGTCCGGGGCGGGCCGGGTTTACTCAACAGCAATGACGGCGATGGTTTCCTAAACGCCGCCGACTACGATGGAGACGGCAAGGCGGAGGTGGCCATCCGCACCACCGCGGGCACGGTTTTCCAAAACGGTGCCACCATCACCGACACCAGCAGCCAGGAATTCATCTCCATCGTCAATGGCATGACCGGCGTGGAAATGGCACGCACCCCGTTCAAGCCGGCGCTCGGCCCCGATATCTACGGTTACTGGGGGGAGAACATGCGGCCGTTCTACATGTATATGGCGACGGCTTACCTCGACGGCGTGCATCCGAGCCTGATCACCTGCCGCGGCATCGGCGGCAACCGCCTGCACGTCCATGCCTGGGATTTCAAAAACGGCGCGATCACCGAGCGTTGGAGCTGGATTGCCAACGATACGGAATACATGGCCACCGGCCACAACCTGCTGATCTACGACATCGACAACGACCAGAAGGACGAAATCGTGTTCATCGGCGGTGCCATCGATGATGACGGCACTTATATGTATAGCACCGGTCTCGGCCACGGCGACCATTTCCGCTTCGCCGATCTGGATCCGGACCGGCCGGGCTTCGAGTGCTACGCCATCCAGCAGGACGCGGCCCTTGGCGCCATCATCTACGATGGCTCTAACGGCAAGGCGATCCGCAAATGGTATCTCAATACCCCGGGCGATCCCAGCCGGGGTGACGCGGGCGATGTCGATGCCAATATCCGCGGTGCTGAAGTCTGGTCGGTCATGCCGAACATCTGGAGTGCCAAGGGCGAAATGATCGGCCCTCACCGCATCTTCCCGAGCCGCGGCATCTGGTGGGACCGCGACTTGCAGCGGGAAATCTATAGCGGCGCCGGGAGCGGTCTCTACGCTCCGGTGATCAACAAGATCAACGCCAACCACGATGAGACGAGGCTTTATTCGATCTACAACGAGGGCGTCACCCAAGGCTATGGTGGCTTCCCGCCCTTCTCCGGCGACCTCCTCGGCGACTGGCGCGAGGAGGTGGTGCTGGACACCGGCGACCGGACGCAGATCCGGATTTACACCACCAAGATCCCTGCGGAAAACCGCTTCTACACCCTGATGCACAACCCGGCCTACCGCGTGGGTGCCACCTGCAAGGGCCGCACCGGCGGCATGTCGCCGGACTACTATCTCGGCGGTGGCATGGCTCCCGCTCCGCCGCCGCCGATCGTGGAATCCGACCTCGTCTGGAAAGGCGGTGTCGCCTCTAACGTTTGGGACGTGAATACCACCGCCAATTGGAAGAAGGCGGCAGCGTCATTGAAATACCTACAAGGCCAGAGCGTGTTGTTCGATCTCACGGGCACGAACTCGCCCGCCGTCCAACTCGCCACCACGCTGACGCCCTCCTCGGTCACGGTGCACTCGCCGATTCCCTACACCTTCAGCGGCGCGGGTTCGCTTTCGGGAACCATGCCTCTGGTCAAGGCCGGCGCGGGCAACCTCACCTTCACAGGCATCCACACGTTCACCGGACCCACCACCGTTTGGGATGGCGCGCTCATCGTGAATGGCAAATTCACCCAGAGCCCGGTCACCGTGTATGGCGGCACCTGGGGTGGCGCGCTCGCAGGCGGCATGACCGGCGGTCGCATCGGCGGCACCGGCGAGTTCGGCAATGGCGTAACCCTGCAATACGGCGGATCCATCACGCCTGGCAGCGGCATGGGCAGCGCCGGAACACTGACCGTCAAAGGCACGCTGACGCAGGTGGACGCAGTCGCAAATTGTTTCGATCTATCCGATGATCCGTCCGGCAGCGTGAAGGCGAACGATCGCCTGCTGGTGACCGGCAACCTCAATCTATCCGGCACCAACACCATTTTCATCAAGCCGCTCAACGGAGTGCTGGCTCCCGGCACCTACACGCTCATCACCTACAGCGGCAGCCTCACCGGCGGCCTGGAAAACCTCAAGCTTGCCGGGTTGCCCGGCGTGCCCGCCTTCCTCACCAACACGCCCGGAGCCATCACACTCGTCGTCCCCGCACTGCGCGCGGCTGCCAGCATCACTTGGAGCGGCAGCGAAAGTGGCGATTGGGATCTCGCCAAAACCCCTAACTGGCTCCGCGCCGCCAGCACCGATTTGTTTGTCCCCGGCGATGCCGTCCGCTTCGACGACAGCGGCGCAGCCCGCCCTGCGGTCAATCTAATCACCGTGGTCAAACCCGCATCGGTGACCGTCAGCAGCACCTCCAATTACACCTTCAGCGGTCCCGGCGGCATCTCCGGCAGCGGCGGCCTCACCAAGAGCGGCAGCGGAACGCTCACCCTGCTGACCGATAACGACTACACCGGCGTCACCAACATCCAGGGCGGCGTGCTTGAAGTGGACACTCTCGCCGAAGCCGGCCAGGCGAGCCCGATCGGCGCGGCGGGCACCTCGCCTAACAACTTGCTGCTGGATTCCTGCACCTTCCGCATGCTCAACCAGGGCGGTGGTTTCACCGACCGCGGCGCGACTCTCGGCACGGGCGGCGTCACCATCGACGTGCTCACCACCAGCGGCGGCATGACCCTGGGCGGCATCGTCACAGGAGCGGGCAAGCTGACCAAAACGGGACCCGGAACCCTGCAATTCACCGCCGCCAACACCTACACCGGCGGCACGGTGATCAATGGCGGCACGATCTCGCTCGGCACCGTCGCGGCCAACTCCAGCGGCCTGGGGTCCGGCGCAGTGACATTTCTCAACGGCACGCTCAACATGGCGAATATCGAAAGCTACGCCAGCGCCAACTGGAACCTGATCGTGCCATCCGGCTCCAGCGGACGCCTCAATGCCGATGGCCGCTGCTCGCTGCGCGGCTCACTAACCGGTGGCGGGACCTTCACGGTTTACGGCCCCTACGTGCGCACTGATCTTTACGGCGACTGGTCGCAGTTTACCGGAAAAATCAACATGCTGGGTGATCTGCGCATCGCCAACACCTTCGGCTTCGGCAATGCGGCCGTCAACATGGGAGACAGCAATTTGTATTATATCAACACGCTTCCCGCCGCCGGTATCACCCTCGATCTCGGCGAGTTGTCGGGCGTCGCTGCAGCCCGCCTGAAGGGCGCGGCAACTGCCAACTACGTGCTTACCTGGCGCGTCGGTGGCCTCAATACCGACGCCACTTTCGCCGGCAATATCGAGGAACAAAACACCAGTTCCGTCACCGCCATCAACAAGGTGGGCACCGGCATCTGGATGCTGAGCGGAACTAACACCTACCACGGCGCGACCACCGTGAGCGCCGGCACGCTCGTGCTCACCGGCACCCTCACCGGCAGCAATGTCACGGTGAAAAACGCAGCCACCCTGAACAACCTCGGCACCATCACCGGCAATGTCAGCGTGGAAACCGGCGGCACCCTCACCCCGGCCGGCGTCATCGTCGGGAATCTAACCAACTACGGCGCCGTCCGCGTCACCGGCAATGACATGCTTTCCGTGAGCGGCACCTTCACCAACTACGGCACGCTCGATCTCGGCAGTTGGGGCGGCACGCTACCTGCCAATTTCATCAACTACGGCACCATCATCAGCGCACCGCTGCCCACCATCGCCATTACCAGCCCCGTTGCCGATCCGGTCATGCTGCCCGGCATTACCACCGAACTTCTCCTCCGCGCCACCGTCACCGCCGGCATCACCCACCAGTGGTCGCTCGTGGCCGGCCCCGGCACGGCAACTTTCAGCGATGCCTCCGCCCTGGAAACCCACGCCAGCTTCTCCGCTCCGGGTGCCTACATCCTGCAATGTTCCGCCACAAACAACAGCGGCACCGTCACCGCCCGGCGCGGCGTGTTAGTCGGCAGCAACCAGACCTATACCTTCCGCCAAGGGGAAAACGGCTATTCCCACACCTGCGCCATGATCCGCGAGGACACCAACACCTGGAACTCTGGCGGCCGCGACCAGTTCCTCGTCGGGCGCACGGGCTACCGTCTGCGCGGCGTGCTGGCCTTCGATTTGCCCGCCAACCTGCCCGCCAATGCGGTCACCGCCGCCAGTCTCGACCTGTGGACCGCCGCCACGGCCGGGACCGTGGCCGATCTCCAGTTGCACGCGCTCAGCGGCATTCCCACCGAGGGCACCGGCAGCAGTTCCACTGACACCAGCAACGGCGCGACCACGGGTGTCACCTGGGTCCGCCGCACCGATGCCACCGAAAATATCAATTGGATCAACGCCGGCGGTGACTTTGACGCCACCGTGCTCACCACCATCAGCGGCTTCGCCGCCAACGCCGCCAACAGCCAGAAAACCTTCGCCTCCACCGCTGGCTTCGTCGGTGCCGTGCAGGCGGCGCTCAGTGCCGGCAGTCCAGTCGGCCTGCTGATCCAGTCATCCGGCACCATCACGAACGATCAATACGTCCGCTTCGCCTCGGATGATTTCACCACGATCGGCCAACGCCCCCTACTCACGCTCCAGCTCTCCGGCAGCCCGTTGCCCACCGGCAATCCCGGTCCTGCGCCCGCCGCCAACGAAGGCTTGCCCGCGCCACTCGCTGGAAGTGTTAGTGACGGAGCCGCCGCCACATGGTCACTCGTCACTGGCCCCGGCAGCGCGGTGTTTGCCAACCCCAGCCAAGCCGCCACCACCGTCACCTTCAGCCTGCCCGGAACCTATGTGCTGCGCTTCACGGCTGCCAACGCCTCCGGTGAAACCGCCGCCAATCTCACCGTCTCCGTCAACGCCAACCCTCTCGCTCCCGGCACCTCGGCCGAGGTCAACCAAAACGCCACGGTGGAAATCCCGCTGCCGATGTCCGATCCGGAAAACGATCCGCTCACCGTGCAGTCATTCAGCCAAGGAGCCCACGGCACGGTTTCTGTTACCGGGACCACAGCCAGCTACAGCGCCAGCGATTTTGTCGGCGACGACACCTTCAACTACACCGTGAGCGATGGTCGCGGCGGCTTGGCCACCGGCACAGTTACCGTTTCCATTCAGGACATCACGCCACCGATCCTGTCGTTGCCCGCCACCCTCATCGTCGAAGCCAGCTCGGCCGCAGGAGCTTCCGTCGCTTTCACTCCCAGTGCCACCGATGCGGTGAGCGGCGCTTGTCCCGTGACATGCAACCCGCCATCCGGCTCCGTCTTTCCGCTCGGCAACACCACGGTCACCGTGACTGCTGCCGATGCCTCCGGGAATAGCTCCAGCGCCACGTTTGTCGTCACCGTGCGTGATACCACCCCGCCAGTCATAAGCATTCCCGCAAATCTCATCATCCCCGCCACTTCCGCCACTTCCGCCACTTCCGCCACTTCCGCCACTTCCGCCAGCGGTGCCGTCGCGACCTTCGAAACCAGCGCTTTTGACGCCGTCAGTGGCTCGCTTGCCACGACTAACAGCCATCCCTCCGGCGTGGCGTTCCCGATCGGCACCACCACGGTCACCGCCTCCGCGACCGACGCCGCGGGCAACACCGGCAGCCGCAGTTTCACCGTGACGGTCACCGCTGCCTCCGTGGTCACCATCACCAGCCCGGCCACGGATTCCGCCGCCATTCCGGACATCT
>JBIHZT010000505.1:0-3373 GCA_044240265.1 Luteolibacter sp.
CCGGCTTACGATCTGATTTACGCCTACAATCCAAACGGCGCTTGGACCCACCGCCACCAGATGACGCTCGCCGGGAAGCGGGAAAACTTCACCACCGCCGAGCTGCTGGATGCCGCCGGGGCCGCCGACCTCAAGCCGACGAAGGCGAAGAGCATCCTGAAACAGGTGCATGCCGCGATCAGCAGCTGGCACACTCACGCGGCGGCGGCCGGTGTTTCCGCCGACTGGATCGCGGAAATCCGCGGCAACCTGCGGCTGGACCTCAAGCCTTGATCACCGCATCCCTAGCAGCGCGAACTCCTTGTGGTGCACGCTGAGCTGTTGGAGGCGAACAGTCTTAAATCCCATGTCCTTCAGAGCGGCGAACCAGGATGCTTTTTCGGCGACCTGCAGCAGATCGGTTAGTTTCAGCGTGATCAACACGCCACGGATCGACGGGGCCATCTTGCAGAAGCGGGCACATTCCTTGAGCACCACTTCCGGCGACTGGTTCATGTCGGACATGAACCAGGTGACGCCTTGCCCGAGATCGCGTTTGCTGGTGAGCGCGGCGGGCTTGCGGCTGTGGAAAAACCACGGACGGTCGGTCGGGGCCGTCTCACGAACGGTGATCGCCGAGGCCATCACGACGTCCGCCATTTTCGCGGGATCCACGCCGATGACGGAGACACCGCGATTGAGGAGGGCGAGCACCACGCCGCCAGGGGCGCAGCCGAGCTCGACGACGATGTCGCGCGAGGTGAATTTCAGATCGAAGAACCGCGTGGCTTCCTCCAGTTTCAACCATGCCCGTGAGGGGGAATCTGCGGGCATTTCGATCCCGAAGTCACCCGCCGGATCCGGGCTGAGAAACGACGCGTGGCGGTGGATGCCGGTCCAGAATTCGTCCGGAGCAAGTTCCACCACAGTGCCGACGAGCTGGCCGATTTCCGGCGAGTCCCCTTCTACGCCCTGCATTTTCCGATCCGCGAATCGGGCGTGCTGGATGATTTCCGCGTCTCCCGCTCGATTCACCGCCTCTTCCCGGGTCGCGAATTTCCCGAGGGAAAGGCACAGGCGCCGGGCGCAGCCGAGATTGGTTTCCAAATCTGGCAGGGAAAACGGCTGGTCCGATTTAAAGGTCACGAATCCGCGCCGCTGGTAACTCAGCCGCCAGTCGAGCCCCGATGTTTCCACTTCGAGTTTCAGGGCTTTTTCCGATCCCGGATTGGTCAGGGCGAAAAGGAATTCGGAATCGATAGGTTTCATCAGCGGGCAGAGACTAGGAACCCGTGACCGACCGGCAAGACGCAATCCGCGCGTAATTTGGCGCTTAATATGCAGAGATCGGATGACTCGACCGCCTATCCTGTCTTTTTCACGTTTCATCATGAGCCACACCACCCTGACCCCGGAAAATCTCGCGCCCGTCGTGGCGACTCTCGCCGCGGAAAATCGCACGTTCATGGACACCTATCCGGGCGAATCGGACCGGCGGCAGGCGGTGCATACGGTTTACGGCGGCGGGCATCTCTTCAAGGCGGACTCGACCGGGAAACTCGGCGAAGTCGCGCTGCGCTCGCTGCGGCAATACGCGCCGAATGCGGCGGTGCTCACGCGGATTCTGGGAGAAATCTGGGAGCCGGCTTTCGCCGAAAAACTCTATGCCCGGATCGTGGAAAAACTGCAGCGCGAGCCGGTCGAGGATTTCCGGCTGGATTACGAAGACGGCTATGGCAACCGGGTGGACTGCGAGGAGGACGGACATGCGGAACAAGGCGCGCGGCAGGTAGCTGCGGGGCAGGCGGCCGGCACCTTGCCGCCGTTCATTGGCATCCGGATCAAGCCGTTCAACGAGGATCAACGCAACCGGGCGATCCGCACGCTGGATGTTTTCATCACCACGCTGGTCAAGGAAACCGGCGGCAAACTGCCGGAGAATTTCGTGGTCACCCTGCCCAAGGTCCAACTCGCCGCACAAGTGACGGCTGCGGCAAAGTTGCTGACGATGTTGGAGGAAAAACTCGGCCTTCCTCACGGCGGCATTCCCATCGAGCCGATGATCGAGACGCCGCAGTCGATCATCGGCCGGCACGGGAACTGCCCGTTGCTAGGTTTCGTCGAGGCGGCGGAAGGTCGCTGCCGGAGCGTGCATTTCGGCGTTTACGACTACACCGCGTCGAGCGGGATCACCGCGGCCTATCAGTCGATGGGCCACCCGGCGTGCGACTTCGCGCGGGCGCACATGATCGTCTCGCTGGCGGGGACCGGCGTGCATGTTTCCGACGGCGCGACGAACATCCTGCCGGTCGCGCCGCACCGGGGCGAGGGGCTGACGGAAGAGCAGATCGCCCGGAATTTCGCGGCGGTGCACGGCGCGTGGAAGCTCGGCTACGACGACAACCTGCACTCACTGGAAAACGGCATCTACCAAGGATGGGATCTGCACCCGGCTCAGCTGGTGGCCCGGTACGCCGCGGTTTACAGCTTTTTCCTGCAAGGACTTGAAGCGGCGTCGGGACGATTGAAGGCGTTCGTGGAAAAAGCCGCGCTGGCCTCCCTGTTCGGCGACGTGTTCGACGATGCGGCGACCGGGCAGGGATTGCTGAACTTTTTCCTGCGCGGCATCGCCTGCGGCGCGATCACGGAAGCGGAGGCGCTGGAGACCGGGTTGACGCTGGAGGAGATCCGTTCGCGCTCGTTTTACAAGATCCTGACCGGGCGGCGGGCGTCTTAATCCTTGAGTCGGCGGCGATTTCAGCATTCGTTGCCGCCGTGCCGACTGTCCAACTCAAGTATCAAAGTTTCCACCCCTCGATCTGGCCGAAAATGATCGGAGAGGTTTCCCGCGACGCATCGCCGGGTTCGTTCGTGCTGGTGCTGGGGCGGGAAGGTACTCCGTTCGGCTGGGGCCTGTGGAACCCGAAATCGCGCATGCCGCTGCGGGTGGTGAGCCACTCGCTTGAGGAACTGGAGGACGAATCGTTTTTTGAAAACGCCATCCGCCGCGCGGCGAACCTGCGGCGCGAGGTGCTCAAGCTGGACGCGGAAACCGACAGCTACCGCGCGATCCACGGCGACGCGGATTTCATGCCTGGCATCGTGGCGGATAAATTCGCGGACGTGCTGTCGGTGGAAATCACCAATCTCGCCGCCTGGCAGCGCCTGCCGAAATGGCTGCCGCTGCTGCACGAATGCTTCGACACGAAACGCGTGGTCGTGGGCGTGGACCAGGACCTGGCGCGCATCGAAGGCATCCCGCATCGCGGCGGCGTGGAGTCGGACAACGTGCGGTCGGTGAAAATCCGCGAACACGGCGTGCGCTATGAGGTGGATTTTTCCGATGGCCATAAAACCGGATTTTTCTGCGATCAGCGCGACAGCCGGAAGAAAT
>JBIHZT010000504.1:0-3373 GCA_044240265.1 Luteolibacter sp.
TGTGGGCTTTATCTGTTACGAGACGAGCCCGGCGCGGTGCTTGCGAATCCGGGGTTCGCTGAGGAAATGGCCGGGCGGATGATCGCCGCCACGGGGATCGGGCCGGTGCGGATGGGGCGGCTGGATGTGCTGCCGCAACATCCCGTGGAGTTCGTGCGGATTGCAGATGATTTGATTTCCGCGGAGCCGCTTCTTGAGCTCAGGCTGCACACGCAGGTGACCGGGATTTCCCGGGAGGTGGATTGGAAACTTCAGGTGACGGGAGACAGGGGATTTGTATCGGCCCGGTCGCTGGTGGATGCTTCCGGTGATGCGGTCGTGGCGGGTTTGTTAGGTGTGGGTTCGGCGATGGTTGAAGCTCCGCGTTTGCAGCGGCCGGCCTATGTGTTTGGAGTTCACAACGCGGTGCCGATGGATGACGACGCCCGGCTCCAGACGGCTGGACTCATCGTCGAGGGGATCCGCGCGGGAGTCCTCCCGGCGGATTCGCTCGGGCTGTCATTCCGTGGCACGGGCAGGCCGGGAGAAATTTTCGGCACCCTCGATCTCGCGGGCGGCGAAACCACCGCGGACTATGACCCGCTGGATGCCGCGTGCCTGACCGGACTTGAAATTCTCGGCCGCGCCACCGCCTCGAAAACCATCGCGTGGCTGGCCGGTAAATCGATGGTTTGGAAGGGCGCCTACATCAGCCACTGGCCGGTCCGGGCGGGCGTGCGGGAGAGCCGCCGTTGGGTCGGCGAATATGTGCTCACCGGCGATGATTTGTTAGCCGGGCGTCGTTTCGACGACGAGATCGGCCTCGCCACCTGGCCGATGGAGTTTCGCGAAACTCCGCGCGGACCGAAGCTGCGGTTTCCCGAGGAGAACCGGCCTGCGGGGATTCCCTTGCGCTGCCTGAAGCCGGCCGGCATCGATGGCTTGTTCGTCGCGGGGCGCTGCATTTCCGCCGACCACGACGCGCAGGCGTCGATCCGGGTGATGGGCACCTGCTTCGTCACCGGCGAGGCGGCGGGACGCGCGGCGGTGGGTTGATAGAGCAGCTTGAACGTGATCGCAGCTCGGTGGAAAGCTCGTTGCAATTCCATGCCGTTGCTGCAACTGTTTCGCCATGGCCGCACTTGACTATCCTCATATCCACAAGGTTGCCGACGAGGCAGCCCGGTTGGAGCGCCTGCCCCGGGTGCGTGTCGCGCAAATCGTCGCAGACCATCTCGGTTATGGTTGGTCCGCCGAGGAAATCGTTCGTCAACATTCCCATCTTCTTCCCGCCGAGGTTCACGCCGCACTGGCTTACTACTTCGATCATCCTGCGGAAATCGATACGGAACTTGCCGCGGAACTCGATGAAATGGATCTCACTGCGGCACGGTCGGCTTCTCCGCTGCGCCAGCGCCTCCTGACCATTCGCCGGAACAGCGCCGCGTGACACCGCTTTACCTCGACGTCCACGTTGCCTTAGCGGTCGCCGATCAACTTCGCCGGCGGGGAGTGGATGTGATTTCCGCGAGGGAGGATGGTGCCGCCGAACTTACGGATGCGGCACTTCTCGCGCGTAGCACCGCGCTTGGGCGGCTTCTTTTTACGCAGGATATCCGGTTCAAGGCGCTTGCGGAAAAGTGGCAGCGTTCCGGGGAGCCCTTTGGCGGGCTCGTTTTCGGTCATCAACTCCACGGCTCGATCGGTCAATATGTCCGGGACCTGGAATTGATTGCCAAGGCGACGCGACCGGAAGACTGGTGGGGGCAGGTCGAGCAGCTTCCGTTGCATTGATCCCGACAAGACTGCAAATTCACAGGACTTCCGGTTTTCGGATTGCCTCGGGTGAGGTTCGGGAGACGATGCCCCCGCATGGCGTATTTGGCAGACCGGGCATTTGAATTGATTTCCTCCGCGCACGAACGCGGGCGGTTGGCTCACGCGTTCCTCATCAGCGGGGCGCACGGCAGCGGCAAGGAAAACCTGGCGGCACGCATGATCCAACTGGTGAACGGCGCGGCGAAATCCGGCGGCTTTGATTTGTTCGGCGAGCCGATCGTGGTGGAAACGCCGCCGCTCGACGAACTGGAGAGCGGCTGGATCCGCATCATCCGGCCGCGCATGAAATCCCGCCGTATCGGGGTGGATGAAATCCGTGATCTCGAACAAACGCTCCACCTCGCCGCGCCCGGCGGGGCTTGCAAGGTCGGCGTGATCACCGAGGTGGACCGCATGAACGACCAAGCGGCGAACGCGTTTTTGAAAACCCTCGAAGAACCGCCGCAGAACACGCTGCTGCTACTGCTCACGGCGAATCCGCAGCGGCTGCTGCCCACGATTTTATCCCGCTGCGTGCGCCTGCCGTTGCTCGGTGGCCGCGCGTTGCTGGCGGATGGCGGGGAGGAGCTGGTCACCGCGCTGAATGCGGCGGCGGCTCGTGGATTCGGCACGCCGATCGCGGCGCTGCACTTGAAGGCGGCGTTCGCTTCGTTTCTCGCGGAGTTCAAGGAGGAGGCGGAAGCTACGGCGAAGGCGGCGGAGAAGGAGGAGGTCGCGGCCTATCGGGATACGACGGACGGCCGATGGCTCAAGGAGCGGGAGGATTTCCACAAAGCCGCGGCCGAGGCGGAGTACCTGGATGCGCGCAACCGGCTTTTCGACGTGTTGATGGCCTGGATGGCGGATCTGTTGCGGATGAAGGTGAATGGCGCGGGGCTGGATTTTCCGGAATCCGCGCCGTCCCTGCGTCACATCGCCGAGGCGGAAACGGAAAGCCGTTTGCTCAAGCGCATGGAGGCGCTGGACTCGCTACGGCGGACGCTGGAGACAAATGCCTTCGAGCCGCTCGCGATCGAGGTCGGGTTTTTGAAGGCGTTCGGCTGAGGTGTTAGCGGCGGCACTTTTCCAACAGCCCGGCGAGGAACCAGGTGATCTGGGCGAGCGCGTCCGAGTGGACGGACTGGCCAAGCGGGGCGAGGTCGGCGCGGCACTCGGCGAGCAGGTTCATGGCGGTGTCCACGGCGCTCTCGATGGCTCCCTCGTATTCGGCGATGCCTAGCAGGATGGGGAGATCGAGCGGTTCCTGGTCGAGGATGCGCTTGTTGAGCTTCATGCGCTGGGCCTCGGAGGCGGTTTCCAGCAGGTTGAGGATGGGCAGGGTGAGCTTGCCCTTGATGAGGTCGGTGCGGAGCGTCTTGCCGACGATTTCCTCGGAGCCGACGAGGTCCAGGCAGTCGTCGTAAATTTGATAGGCGGTGCCGAGTTTCATGCCATAGCTGTAGAGGCGCGCTTCGGCATCGGCATCAAGGCCGGAGAGGTTCGCGGACAGTCCGGTGGCGGCGGCGAAGAGCGCGCCGGTCTTCATCTCGATGACGCGGAAATACTCGGCCTTGGT
>JBIHZT010000506.1:0-3371 GCA_044240265.1 Luteolibacter sp.
TATCATCAAGGAGGTGAACGCCATTTCCAGCGAGCGCTACGAAAACGCCCCCGAGCGCGGCACCATCACCATCCTCGGCGCGGAAATGGACGCGCTCTACGTCACCCGCCTCAAGACCCTGCTGCTCAAGCCGTCGCTGCTAGAAGGCGCGTCCACCAAGATCGTTTTCACCAACCTCCACGGCACCGGCGGCCACATCAACGTGCCGATGCTGCGCGATTTCGGCTTCGAAGTGCTCACCGTGCCCGAGCAGGACATCCAGGACGGCCGCTTCCCCACCGTGGAATCGCCGAATCCGGAAAACGGCCCTGCGCTTCAAATGGCCATCGACCTCGCGGAAAAATCCGGCGCGGAAATCGTCATCGGCACCGATCCCGACGCCGACCGCATGGGCGTGGCAGTCCGCGACGCCGCCGGCAAAATGGTCCTCCTAACGGGAAATCAGATCGGCTCGCTGATGGCCTGGTATCGCCTGAAAACCTGCTTCGAACTCGGCTGGCTCACCAACGCAAACCGCAACCGCGCGGTGCTCGTCAAAACTTTCGTCACCACCGAGCTCCAGCACGCCATCGCCGACGGCTTCGGCGTCGGCATCGTCGACACGCTCACCGGTTTCAAATACATCGCCGGAAAACTCCGGAAATATGAAAACGCCATTCCCGCCGAAAAGCGGGGCGACTACCGCTCGCTCACCGAGGCTCAGACCCGCGCGCTGCGGCTGGAATACTCGCGTTTCTTCGTCTTCGGCGGCGAGGAAAGTTACGGCTACCTCGGCTCCGACGCCGTCCGCGACAAGGATGCGAACGGCGCCGCGCTGATGTTCGCGGAGGTCGCCGCCTACGCGAAATCGGTTGGCAAAACCCTGCCGGAGCTGATGGATGATATTTACACCGAATACGGATACTACCTGGAAATCGGCAAATCCCTCGTCATGGAAGGCGCGGACGGCGCTGCGAAAATCGCCGCGCTCGCGAATTCCTACGCCGAGCACCCGCCGACCGAGGTCGATGGCTCCGCCGTCCTGCGCGTCCGCGATTTCGCGAAGCAGGATCTTTTCGACCAGGAAGGCGACCTGCTACCGAAGGAAAAAATGCTCTTTGTCGATCTCGAAGACGGCCGCTCCTTCGCCGTCCGCCCGTCCGGCACCGAGCCGAAGATCAAGTTCTATCTCTTCGGCAAACACGCACCCGGCGGCGATCTATCCGCCAACAAAAAAGCGGTCGCGGACGGCCTCACGGGTCTCTGGAGCTGGATCGAGGCCGACGCCGCGAAGCGCTGAAATCTTCGTCATCACGGCGACGGGCCGACTTGGATGAAGAGTTTCTGTTGGGAATCCGGCGGCAGGCTCACGGCGGGGATGATGATCGGTGTTTCGCCGGCCGGCCAGTCGGCGGCCTTGAAAACGCCGGCATTCGTCCAGGTGGCGAGGTCGCTGGAAACCCGGATCTGATAGTTGCGACCGGGCACCGTCTGGATGGTCGCGGCCGCGCCGGCGGGATCCGGGGCGACGACGAGGGTCCGCATCATGCTGGTGCGGTCGGTGGGATCGGTGCCGGCTTGGAATTCCGCGAGATCGGTCATGCCGTCGCTGTCGCGATCCAGATTGGCGCTGAGGGTGCCGAGATTGGAGGCAAATGCGAGTTCCCATGAATCCCGGAGTCCGTCGCCATCCTCGTCCGATTTGCCGCCGAAGCCGAGCGTGATGGAGAAGAGATATTCCCGGCGGAATTCGCCGCCTTCCGGATAGCGCAGGGGCACCACCGGCGCTTGTCCGAGCTCGAGCACGACTCCGCGGTGCTCGTCGTCGTAGCGGTAGAAAATCAGGTCGCCGCCATCGGCGACTTCCTCGGAGTAGATGAAACTTACCGCACCATATTGCGTGCCGGGCGTGCCGTCGGGCCGGCTGTCCACGAATCCGGGGGCGATGGTTTCGCCCGGGGCCACGGCGATGATCGCGGGCGCGGCGGAGAACTGCACGTCGTTATTGCCGACGGCGTAGCTGGTCTGTGGATCGCCGATGGCGAGCAAGGTGAAATCATCGAGGCTGTCGGTCCCACTGAGTCGGACGATGAACGGCGTGACGGGATCCGTGACGCGCTCCGCCTGGAAGCGGAAGCGGTCCACGCTGATGGTGAGGGTTTCGTTTGTCAGATTGGTGAAGGACTCGGTGTGGTTGATGACGAAATTCGAGTTCGCGCCATCGACGAGGCGGTATCCCGGTTGTTCGAGACGGTTGCCCAACTGGAGCGAGGAGATGATATAACTGATGCCGAAATGATAGTTGCGTGCCTGGCTTGCGATGAGGTTGGCACCGGGACTCGGCGCGCTGTTGAGAGTGAGGGAACCCGCATGGGAGTCCAGCAGTCCGCCGCCGTGCCAGACGGCGGGGCCGCCCTCGGTCCAGCGGATGGTCTCGGGACCGCTGCCGCCGCTGCCGTTGGGATTCGCATCGAGAAATCCCGGGGCGATCGTTTGTCCCGGTAGCAACGTGAGGGTGAGGGGACTGTCGGCGAAGGCTGGCTCGTTAGATCCGACGCCATAGCCGGTGCGGGTGGTGCCGACGGCGATGACGGTGAAATTTCCCGGCGCATTGACCCGGACGATGAAGGGCGTGACCGGATCGCCGGTGGTTTTCGCGTGGAAGGTGAACCGGTCTAACCGAAGGGTGAGCGGACTGCTTTGGGTGTTGGTGAAGGTGGCGCTGGTTTGGATGACCATGTTCGAGCGCCAAGGGTCGTCGCCGTCGGGCTGGGTCGGTGCGCCGGTGATGCCGAGCTCTCCGGCGCCGAAGAAACTTTGCGACTTGGTGCATGAGTCGGCGTTCATCGAGAGCAGCCAGTTGGCGATGCGCGAGACGGCGTCGTAGTCCACCGGGCCGCGGGCGAGCGGCGGCATGGCGACGGACGGGATGGTCGAGCTGACACGGTGAAACAGCACGGAGTTTTCCAAACTGCCGGGTTTCATCACGGCGGGTGCGGGCAGGTTCAAGCCATCGATCAGCGGGCCGCAGATGAGCGATTGGTTGGTGAGCGGCGTGATCAGGCGGGCGTCGAAAAACGCGCGGGCGCTGCCGTCGGGCTGGTGGCAGTGGGAGCAATTGCTGTCCAGATACGAGCGGACGAATTTCTCATCGGAGACATTCGGGTCGTTGATGTCGGCGGAGGTGATGACGTTGGCGAGGTCCGCGGCGGTGAGGTTGCGCGGGATGAAACCGGCGGCGCTGAAGGACTCGATCTGGTTGGCTGTGATGCCGTTAGTATAGGTGGCGTCGCGGTTGAGCTGCCGTGTGCGGAATCCGAGCACCGGGCCGGTGCCGGCCTGGTGGCACTGCCAGCATTGGGTGCGCGAAGGGTAAAGATACTCGAAGGTCT
>JBIHZT010000507.1:0-3368 GCA_044240265.1 Luteolibacter sp.
GCCGGTGCGGTTCCTCATACATCCCCCCCCGCGACAAGCGGAATGGGTAGATGCCCGAGTGGCTAAAGGGGGCAGACTGTAAATCTGCTAGCGAAAGCTTACGTTGGTTCGAATCCATCTCTACCCACCATTTTCAAAGTCAACGACTTAGGGAGCCGAAAGGCTCCCTTTTTGTTGGCTTGAAATTTAGGGGGCGATTTCGGGCCACTTTTTAATTTATGGGAACTATGGGAGACGGGTGTCGGTCCTGCTTCGGCGCACATCTGCAGTCCATGCGGTCAGCCGCCGCATCGACGACATCCTGTATGTCGCCGGCCGTTCCCCGGTAGAAAACCAGACCGAATCATTGCTCATGTTCATTGCCGGGGCGGTAGACGAGGTCGAGGCGACGCAGCACAGAGTCACCACGTTCGGTTTCAAGATCAACCAGCCGGCGGAATACCTCAAGGGCGCGACGGGTATCATCAAGGACGTGGCCCTCAGGGCCGGCACCGACCTGGATCGCTGCTATGACACGGTGGTCTGCAAATGGCTTGCGCCACCGTTGAGGGACCAGCGCTGTTATTTGGTGTTTTCAGTTGGATGGCGGAAGGAGGCTTGATATGGATGAAAATCCCCTGAATCGTATTAACGAAAAAACCGCAGGAGAACAAGCCGCTTTTCGGGCCGGTCCTCCTGCGGCACGTAGAGGTCGATTAAAACCTCTAGCCCGCTGTCTCCCCCCCGGAAGACATGCGGAAACTTTTCAGTCAGGGTTCAAGCTGCGCTGGAAAATGAAGATGTGTCCGGAAATGTAGTTCGTGTCCCGCCCTCATTTCCGGAAGACCGTGTACTCCCTTACAGGCATTCCGTCCCGCGGAAGCGTTTGGGAGGATGGCTTTTCTTGGAATCTTCATATTTGATAACGTTGCGTGCTGACGGGCAATTGATAGGCCATGCATGCCGAAGGGGCCAATCTTTTAGTGTCAAAATCGGGGGATATCAGTGCAGGAATTGCACTTTCCGCCGGGATTCCCCGTTCTCCGCTGGAGGTGGAATTTTCAATCCTGCATGCCGTTCGTTAGGTATTGCTGACTGCTCCGGAATCCCCTTTCCGCACGGCACGGATAAATCATCGGCACGGATAGAACGGAGCCGGGCTGCAATCCACTCCATGAATGCTCCCTATTGTTTTTCATTTCCGCTGCAAGGAGTCCGCTACCCCTCATTGGTGGCGCGGTCGTCGCTTGGATGACGGGGCGTAAGAGCGATCCCTGGACTCGGATCAATCACCTGTGACTTTGTCGCTGGACGCGGACATCTTCATGTGGCTGCGTTCGATTAGATCGGCTGTTTCCCTGAGAGTGCCGGCCAATTGTTGAAGTGCAATGAGATCGGTCCCGGTCGACTGGCTGTCCAGCCTTGCGGATTTAGTACGTTTCCCTGGTCCCCGGTTGGATTCCTTTTCAAAACACTCACGAATGCTCTGTGTTGCCAAGTCCTTCCAGCTGCGGATCAGAGGCTGGGGCACGCCTAGCTTGATACTGAGCTCACGCTGGGTGATTTTTTCCTTAAGCGCCTCCATCGCCACCTCGATCTTTGTCTCATTGTCATAGGTGACGGCTGACCTCCTGCCGCGCTTTGCATCGGATTTTTCGGCTGGTACCCGATGCGGTGGTAGGCTAAAGTGATCCAATTGGTCGGAAACATCCTCCCACGGTAGTTTTTCGGAATTCATCGTGTGAGGTGCAATCGTGTGTGGATCATCTGTGATGGGCCATGCCCGGGAATACCTACGGTTTGTTTCCAATAAAACGCCGCACTTGGCCGGCGCTCATGCTCGCTTGCGGCGTTTGTCGTTACTGCCATCGGCTGGATTTTCCGGGTGAGGGGACGCGGCAGGGACTGCGGCGGAACCGGAAGTGGAGGAATCATTTGGTGAAGTTGCATCCTTGGTTATTGGAACCCGTCGTTGGCTGGTCGGTGTGAGTTGGAACCTGTTCCTAGACCGCTTCGTGGAAGTGCTGCAGGACCATGCTACCCTGATCCAGACTCAGGCGATCGAGTGCGGAAAAATACCACGAGGATGCATGCGGATCCATTAGGATTCCGTTAATCCGTTGAAGCGCCTGTTCCAATCCCGATCCCGAGGCCATCCGGATATTCTGAGGATGATCCAAGCCTTCGCGAAACAAAAGTCCACAGATCACCGCGCCGACCAAGTCACTGTACTTGTCAAGCAGGCCCTCAGGTGCGGTCGCATGAAGACTGGTCTCCATGGCCTTGATTTCGTCAGAGAGCATTGAGAGGGATGAGGAAGTTTTCATTATCGGGGTCATGTTGCTTGTTAAGCTACAAGTTCGCCTGGGAGTGCGACCCAGTCAGGAAAACCATACGGTCTAAGCAAAACAAGCCAGGATCACAAGGTGTGGACTATCAGATCCTGGAGCCGGCATCGATGCCGGCGGACACAGGCTTCTCGACAGGTCCGGTTGGACAGACTAAAGTCAAGTTCAGCCATTCAGCGAAAGCGATGCCACGCGGAGTGAGGTTGATCCATGTCAGGCGACGATCAAGCGGGTTTGTGCGGCGTCTCGCGAATCCCAGTCGCTCCAAGGTATCCGCCACGCTGGTCACCGCGGCCGTGGTCACCTCGAGTTTGTTAGAGAGCCCTGTGAGGCTCATCTGCCCCTTCTGGTCTTGATAGATCAGGATGACCGCATTGAGCGAACTCATCGGAATCTTCTTCGCGCGCAATGTTTTGAGGATGAACTTCATCTTCTCCAGTCCCACCGCGGCTGTTGCCTGATGACTCGGAGCAAATCTTGCTGTTTCGGTATCCTGCGGATGCGGGAGGGGGCGTTTTCCCGAGGACTTGGTGCCTTGGATTTGGGGACTTGATTTCATGGCGGGGTGTTACTTTGCGGGTGCGGAAGACGAGCGGGATGGATGGCTTGGACGAACTTTCCCGCCGTGAGGTTTGTTGATTGTCAGGGCTCCCGCAATTGTTAACCTCTTTTGGGATGTGAAAATATTGCACTATGCGGGGAGGTCTAGCGCAAGATCCCAAGCTGCGCTGTCGGATGGGACCGGGGGCGACCGATGCAACCAGCCACTAGTTTCACGCGACGATTGAAGAGAACCGCCTTTGGTGGCTTCCGGGCCCGCCTTCGGGAAGCACAAAGACGCGTTATCAGGCCAATGCTTCAGCCTACCTCTTTTTGTAGGAAGGTGACATCTGGCCAATCCGCTTTAAATATCTCACGTGAAAGAATAACATGAACGGAGAAAAAATAAACGGCATGAAGAGGTTTGAATTGAAATTTTGAAAGTCGGAGTTTGGTGAACGGGCTGCGTCAGATGGGTGATAGGAAATAGAGAAAATAGCC
>JBIHZT010000676.1:0-3365 GCA_044240265.1 Luteolibacter sp.
GGTAATGTTGAAGGCGCCGAAGCGGACGCCCATGGCACGCAGCGCGGCGCGGGCCTCCTGATCGAGAGATTTCAGCTCTTCGGCGATTTTTGTGCGATCAAGTACGCCGAGCGACTCAGCGACATTGGCATCGGCGTGACGCCGAACATCTGATAGCCGCCAGCGCCTCGCACCGAGTAAATGGCGCCAAAACAGCCCCCATGGCCGACCGTCAGTTTCGGCGTATCAGTGCGGGGACGCAGATATTTCGGCACCTCGATCTGCTTCGAACGCTCAGCCATTTGATAGAGGAAGGGCAGACCTGCAACAAAGCCCACCATCGAGACAAACCAAGGTGCATCCGAATGGGCCTTGATGAAATTGTCGACGGTGCCAAGATTATTAATCCGCGCCGCATATTCAATATCCGTGCTCGACGGATCTTGATGCCGCTCGCGGAAGCGCATGAGAGTTTCATGCGTCCAAGGATCATTATAGAGGACCGGTATCTCGATGATCCGCGTTTTCAGCGAAGCTACCGATTTAGATGCTGTTTCCTCGATGCGTTTTAGTTCCCGCAAGAGATCATCCGGCGCTATTTCATCCGGATTGAACTTAATCTGGAACGACGCATTCGCCGGGCAAATCTCGGTAACACCCTTGATCCGGCTATCGCGCACGCCATTGGTGATCGACAGGCCTTTAAAGAAGGCCCGCAGCGACATTTCCTCGTCGCATTCGACGAAGATGTGCTCATCTCCGCCAAAGGAGTATCTGGTTTTCATTGCTCCCCCGTTTTTTGTCACTCGCCAAGTCCTTCGGAATGTTTCTCAAGCCACCGCTCAAGAAACTGTGTATCAAATCGCGCGGCCTGAACATCGGGATCCGATGCCAGAGCGCGATGCAGGCCGCGTGTTGTCTTCACTCCGCCAATTTTCAATTCGCCCAGCGCTCGTGCCATGCGCGTGATCGCAGCGGTACGATCCTCGTCCCAAACGATGAGCTTGCCAAGCAATGAATCGTAAAACGGCGGAACCGTGTAGCCTTGATATAAGAGGCTATCAAAGCGCACACCGGCACCACCCGGTACGACCAGAGACTCGATAAGGCCCGGCGCCGGCATAAAGTTCTTGGTAGGGTCTTCGGCATTAATCCGACACTCAATAGCGTGGCCCCGGATCGCGATGTCCGATTGTTTCATGCGCAATTTCTCGCCCATCGATACGCGGATCATCTCGCGTACAAGATCAAAGCCGGTGATCATCTCGGTAACCGGATGCTCGACCTGAATACGCGTGTTCATTTCAAGGAAATAGAAGTCACGCGTCGTGTCGTCGTAGAGATATTCGATAGTACCTGCCCCGCGATAATTGACCGCTTTGGCGAGATCAACGGCGCTCTGGCAAAGCTTGGCCCTGACATCAGCAGGAAGCATTGCGGCAGGTGCTTCCTCCCATACTTTTTGGCGACGGCGCTGAAGCGAGCATTCGCGCTCGTAAAAATGTACGACGTCATGCCCGTCGCCGAGCACTTGCACTTCGACATGACGCGAACTGGCGATGAATTTTTCGATATAGAGCCCACCGTCGCCAAAAGCGGCCAAAGCTTCGGCGCTGGCTTGCGGCATAAGCCGATCAAATTCTTCACGCGACGTGGCTACCCGAATTCCGCGCCCGCCGCCGCCTGCCGACGCTTTAATCATCACTGGAAAGCCAATGCGATCAACCACGATACCGGCAGCCACCGGGGTCTCGACGCGGCCTTTGCTGCCGGGTACCGTTGGCACACCGGCGCGGATAGCTGCGTCAAGGGCCGAGACTTTATCACCCATCATGCGAATTTGCTGTGGCGTGGGCCCAACAAAAACCAACCCTGCTGCCTCAACCGCTTCGGCAAAGCGGGCATTCTCGGCCAGAAAACCATACCCCGGATGCACGGCGTCCGCTCCGCTAGCTACGGCTGCTGTTACGACGGCTTCGACATTGAGATATGATTTTGCCGCCGATGGTGGCCCGATATTCACCGCCTCATCGGCCAAGCGAACCGCCAGGGAGTCGGCATCCGCAAGGCTGTGCGCCTGAACGGTTTTCAACCCAAGCTCGCGCGCGGCGCGAATGATACGTACCGCGATTTCACCCCGGTTAGCGATGAAAAGTGTTTTGATCTGACGCGTCACACAACGGTCCTCAGATCGAAAGCGTGGCAAGCGGCTGACCCGCCATTACCGCGTCTTCATTGTCGGCATGAAACGCCGTGATAGTGCCATCGGCATCAGCGTGAACTTCATGGAAGGATTTCATCACCTCGATCAGACCGATAACATCACCCTTTTTTACGCTGTCACCTTCATTTTTATAAGGTGAGGCATCAGGGGATGACTTGCGGTAAAAGGTTCCAGGAAGGGGGCTTAGAAGATCTTTGGTAGCCATGTCAGCGGTCCTCGTCTCAAAAGGGTAAGGTCAGGTGGCGGAAAGGTAGGGCTTTACGGCTTCACGAACGGCGGTCGCAATGGCTACCGCATTCGGCGTGTCCGAATGGACGCAGATCGTATCCGCGCGAACGGCTACCGTCTTGCCGTTGACGGAAACCGTCGTTCCCGTCTTGATCGCAATCACGGCACGCTCGGCGGCCATGTTTGGATCCTTGGCTTCATATTGGCGCTTGATAATCACGAAGCCATCGTCGGAATAGTCGAGGTCGGCGTAATACTCCGACATAAAGGCATGACCCCGCTCTGTGTAAATTGTCTCGTGCAAGGTATTGATCATGCCGAGCAGCGGAACTTTGAAAACGTCGGCCGCGTCACACATCGCATGCGCAATTTCCGGCTGGCGAGCCGCCATGCCATAGAGCGAGCCATGAGGCTTGATGTGGTTCAGCACCATGCCCTCGGCTTCGAGAAAGCCTTTCAGCGCACCAATTTGGTAAATGGCACAATTGGTCATTTCCTCGCGGGCCATTTTCATTTCCCGTCGGCCGAACCCCTGAAGATCAGGCAACGAAGGATGAGCTCCGACTTTAACGCCATATCGTTTTGCTAGTCGAACGGTCTCGCGCATGTGGTTAAAATCGGATCCATGAAATCCGCAGGCTACATTAGCAATGGAAATAAGTGGCATAAGGCCTTCATCATCTCCAAGGCGATACAAACCAAAGGCTTCGCCCATATCGCAATTTATAAATGTCATGATTATCACCACTCCCAAGCAGTTCTTACTTAAATAAGGCACGAACGAATTTTCTGTACCCTGTTCAATTTAACGATAATTCAGTTAGCCTGAGATAATTGATTTTCGGTAGGAGTTTTTTACTCTAACCTTACCGGCAGTGATGTCGAGAATATCCAAACCATCAACTAACATCGGTTGACCATCCGATTTAGTTGC
>JBIHZT010000508.1:0-3354 GCA_044240265.1 Luteolibacter sp.
TAGATCGAGCTGAATAACTGCTTTTGCATTCTTGAGTCATGCCCGGTGTGGTCACCACGGGGTTCGGAGCGCACCTCGAAAGTCGATTCCCATCCCCAACCTTTCAACTGGCTGCTGAAGACATCCCAAGTCCCCATCTTCGTTTCGATCGCAATGACGTCGGTCTCCAGAGCGTTGGTGATTTTACCGATGAGCCTTGGGTGCCCGGCGTTCAGACGCGAGTAGAATGTGCTGGGGTCGGTATTTTCAGCCATGTTGGCGGCAGGATAGCCATATTGCCCGATCAAACTCGTCTTGAGATTGAAGATCTTCATTTCCCCCGCCTTCAGGACAATCGGGGCATTGGGGCTTCCGTAGGGTTGACCGAAACGCATGACCAAGGTGCCGCCGCTCAGGTCGCCGCTGAATTGCCAGTTGAAATCGGGAATTGTGGTGGTCGCATCGTTTTTATATGTTTTGTGAGAGAGTGGAAGATTGTGTATCCAGATGCTGTAGCCGTTGGTTCTCATGTCCACATTGTAGGGGTTCCACAGGGTGACCACCGGATAGCTGTACACATTGATGTCGTAGGTCTTTTCGCCGGTCTTCTTTGCGCCATAGGATATCAGGTATTGCATGCGGACGATCACCGGGGTGATCGATGTCACCCCGTTGTTCCACTCGGGGTTGCGCACCGGATCGATCGGAGTGGAGTTGGCCAACGGATTGTCGTCGACGGCGGTGACCCTGGGCCGGTTGGCAACGTAGCTGACCTGCCGGTGCATGTTGTAATAGTGGTGCAGGGTTTTCCAGGCCAGCACATCGTATTCCGCCAGCGGGCTGAGGGCGATCTTCCCGTTGGGTCCGAGCGGCCCTGACTGCCAATTTGAATTTTTCCAATTCTTGAGCCAGTCGATGTTGGTGCGTTCTAGGAAGAGGCTGAGATCCTTGCGCAAGGATCCGGTGGTGACGTTGGCCAGGACGCTTTGCGCGTAAGGCGTGACGTCGTGAAACAAATCGCCGGGACGGATGCCCGGGGGCGCGACGAGGGCGACTTGGTCCAGAGTGATGCATTTGTCGCTGGTGGGGGAATTGGAGTCGAAGGATTCGTAATTTGCCAAAGACCTGATGCCATTGGCACCAGGGGTGGCAAAGCCCGCCAGCAGATCGGCGATCGCGGGATTGGCCTCCCTCGCGAGCAAATCGCGCCGGTTGATTTGCGCCTTGCAGTTTTCATCGCCCACCCACCACGCATACGAACCTCCTGCGACGGGCACCTTGCCGGCCCTGACATTGAGGCCGGGGTCGAGAGAACGGAATAAATCCGTTGGATTTACCAGCGTGCCGTCTTTCGCGAAGTTGAGTTGTTCGACGTCCCCGGGTTTGGAGTTTGAAACGAGCCAGCGTTGGAAATGCGGTTTATCCCTGCTGTAGTCGGGCGGCGTGGTGTTGTAGCTGTCCAGCGATTCGATGGTTGCGTCCCGGGCATTCCAAACACCAGTGAGATGGGCATTTGCGACGCCATCTTCGGCAGCGGTATCGGGATCTGAATCGAGAATGCCGGATGGGGCGGTGATTCGCTGGTCCGGGCCCACGCTTTTTTGGAGTTCGCCCAGAGCCAGCGTGAGTGCCATTCGCGCATTTGCCTGCGCTACCGCCTTGGCCCGCGATTGGTTTGTGGCTCGCATGGAAATTGACGAGAGCCCCAAGGTGCCCATAGCCACCACCGCCAGCAAGACCATGAGCATGAGCGTGATCACCAAAGCAAAACCTGATGCGGGCACACCGGTCGTAAAACCTTGGCCCTTGCCAGAACCGTTGGGAGCCATGGCGGCACTCTCGTGATTGTTCGCAACAAGGTGAAGGGCAGTGACAGAGCGGGGGGCGGAGCGGAGAAATGGATTGCGGGTTGATTTCATGGATTGGAATCCGAAATCAGATTGAATTTTCTGACCGAATGACAAATTGCTGTTTGGGCCCTTTAGTTCCGAGAAAGCCCATCCACCTTAACAATCGTATTTCGCCCCTGAAACCCGACACAGGAAATGGAGTGACGGACGATTATTTGGCCCCCTCAGCATTCAGCCTCAAAAACGCCCGTTCATTTGCGGGAACCTGGGTCAGCGTTCACTCAGGAATGGACTGACCTGTCGATGATTTCGTACAACTTGAGCCGTGCGTAGGCCCACTGGCGTTCGATGGTCCGTTCGGTCACGCCGTGGAGTTCGGCGATCTGGCGGTTGGTCAGCCCGCCGAAGAACTTGAGGTTCACAATCCGGGCACTGGATTCGTTTTCCCGTTCAAGAATGTCGAGCGCCTCATCGATCATCAACAACCGATCCTCCGGCTCGGCAGCACAGATTTCCAGCTCATGGATGGACAGCTCGGCCAGGCGGTCGCCACGCTTGAGGGCGGTCTTGCGGCGGGCGCGGTCCACGAGGACGCCGCGCATCGCCTTGGCGGCCGTACGGAAAAAGTGTGCTTTGTCGTTCCAGAGGCGGGTGTCCACTTCCGACAGCCTCAGCCAGGCCTCATGCACCAGCGCGGTCGCCTGAAGGGTGGCGGCAGGCCCTTGTTCGGCCATGCGCCGGGCCGCGAGGTGCCGCAATTCATCATACACCAAGGGCAGCAATTCCTCGGATGGAACACTGCCGCCTGTTGATGCCGCCCCGATCAGCCCGGAGATGTCTGCGATGTGGGTGCGCCCTGTCACTAGAGTTGAATAGCAAGCCCACGATCCGCCCTGTGTCAAGGGCTCTGACTGGTAACAGTTCTCGCGGATTCCAATCTGGCGGTTTCATCGCAGCGACCCTTGACCGGCAGAGAGGAACTCCGACGGTTCATTTCCATTCTTTGCCCGCTTCCACCTCGGAATGCCCGGAGGAAATCATCCGGCTCCCCCATGCAGGGTGTCCCATCGATAAGCGGATGGTGGATCAGATGGCGGGGTTTCTCGGGCGGCTTCTTCTGGCGCGAAGCTTTACGACATCAGATCGAGCTTTCTGGACGCTTGACGACCACAAATCTTCAGCGGCTCGGCCCTGAACGGTGCAGGCAAGCCAGTGCTGACCTGCTCCGGCTTCAAAGGCATCTCCAGTGCCTCTGGCGATAATTCCCAGGATTCGCCCACGAATACCTGCCGCAATCCGTCACCATCCAGGAAACGCACCGCTTCGCACTCATCACGTGGCTGCGGTCGCTGAGCGGCAAGTCGAACTCCGTGCGCCTCACCTAGGAGAAACCGGGCCATGTCACCCTGACCCACCGCGACTACGACACGGTAGGCGCGACCCTAAAAGTGCCAGTCACCATCGACGGACAACCGCCTGTGATTGCCTTCGAGCCGAAGTATCTGGCAGACGCGCTCGAAATCGG
>JBIHZT010000509.1:0-3349 GCA_044240265.1 Luteolibacter sp.
CGTCAGCCGCCAGTATTTGCAGCACCTCGGCGGTGCGGCGCGATGCGAGAGTCTGATCACCATTTCCAGCCCGCATCACGGGACCAAGCTGGCCTGGCTTTATCCGACGCGAGGCGCGGAGCAGATGCGCCCGGGTAGCCCGTTCCTGGCGGATCTCTCCCGCTCGCAGGACCGGCTTGGAAAAATGCCGGTCGCCTCGTACCGCACGCCCATGGATCTGGTGATCCTGCCGCCGACCAGCTCGGTTTGGAACCGGGCGGAGAACCTGGAGTATCCGGTGATCCTGCATCCATTGATGCTTCATTCGAACAGGGTGCTCGCGGACATCGAGCAGCGGTTGTTGAAATGATTTCCCGCGGAAATGAAAAACCCCGCCCGCCGGAAGTCCGGCGAACGGGGTGGTCGGAGGCGGGTGGTGGAATTACTCGCCTTCAGTTTTAATTTTTCCGAGCACTTCGACGCGCACTTTGGCCACGCCGCGGTGAACGAAACCAAGTCTCTCGGCGGCACCGATGGTGACGTCGATGATGCGTCCCTTGGTGTAGGGACCGCGGTCGTTGATGGTCACCACCTCGGACTTGCCGTTCGCCTCGTTGATCACGCGCACCTTGGTGCCCATGGGAAGCGTTTTATGAGCGGCAGTGGCCCCGTGGTTGCAAAGACGTTGGCCACTTGCAGTCCGGGTTCCGTAATTGGTTTTGACGGAATACCAGGAGGCTTTGCCGTGTTGGACCGACTTTACCGCGAATTGGGAATCGGTCGGATTGGTTTGGTGTTTGGTGTTTGCATTCCCGGTTGACGCGCAACTGGGAATAAGGATGACGCCGGCGATTGCCAGGGCCACGGATTTTAGGTTCCGGGTCATGTTCATCGTGTTAAGTCCCCTTCGGGGCGCCCTTTTCATAAGAGCCTCAGCATGAAGACACAAGCAAAAATAGAGTCGCTCAAAACGGCGCTAAATCATTCTGTTTCAAGCATTTTCAGGAAAGCCTTACGGATGTCTTAACTATTTTTCTGGCCATTCTGGCACGGATTTTGTTAACGAATCTTAAATGCTTGAGCAAAGGATACCCTCAAACCGGAACCGCTTCACCGGAGCGGATCTGGACTTTGTGGCTTCGGTTCTGGCACCTGACGAGCAAAGGCTGCATTTGGAAAAGCTGTGGAGTGATCCGGACGCGCGGCGTGAGATGCTCGACTTGAAGGAGGTTTTCCGCGGCTTGCTAGACTCGCCGTGTGCGATCCGGGTCTCGCCACGATTCTATTTTTACGTGCTGGTGCGGCACGCGTTCCTCCAAGCGGAGTTGAGCAACGCGGATTTGGCGGACTATGTGGCGGGAGTTCTGACGAAGCGAATTTGCCCGGCACCGGAGGATCCGCTGCAAAACATCGTCGGCGGCATGACCCATGCCTCGGACTTCATCGCGATCATTTCCAACGCGAAAGGGCGGATGCGCTACCATCTGCAAGTGGCGGCGGGGAACCAGTTTCTGGTGCTCAGCGGACTTTATCCGGATTTTATCAAACATCGGTGCGAGACCTGGGGCGCACCGGATCTGGAGTTTTACGAATCCTTCGCGCGGCAGGCGTTCCGCAGTGCGGCGGATGATCCGCAGGCGGCGGGAAGTGCGTCGCGGCATCTGTTCGGAGCGTTGTCCGAGGCGATGCCGACTGCCCGCCGCTCGCTGAACCGGGTGGCCGAGGAATTCGTGTTTCTGGGGGATTGATCAATCCGCCTCCGCTCTTGAAGACGCGGGTGAGGTGGATTCCCAAAGCGAGCGTCTGAGTCAGTTGGTTCCTGCCTGATTCAAAGCGGGTGGAGGACGGCATCCACTGCTCGATGGAAGAGGGGCCCAGTCTCGACCTCCAGTTAAAGGGAGGGAGCGCCATCCTGGGTTCTTTGAAAATCCACTTCATGCAATTCCTTACCCGCCTTCTCGCCGTCTCCGCCCTCGCGGCCGTTTTGTCCACCTCCGCGACGGCAGCCGATCCGGTGTTGGAAATGATGCCAGAAGTGTTCGCCCGCGCGGCCAAGCAGAGCACCGTGCTACTGCAAAACCTCGGCGAGAGTCCGAAATTCCCGCGCTCGCTCAATCCGGACGGCTCGCTCAAGGCGGTGGCCCCGGAAGATTGGACCAGCGGATTTTTCCCCGGCACGCTCTGGCTGATCCATGAATACGACCGCTCGCCGGAGTGGAAGGAAAAGGCGATGGCCGCGGGATTGGTCGAGTTGGCGGGATTGCTGGGACCGGAAAAAGGCGCGAAACACCTCGATTTCGCCCGTGCCCAGATGCTCGCGCTCGGCTCTCCGGCCTATCTCGCGGAGGAAGGGAAAAACGGCGGTTTCATCCTGCTGCACTCCACCGGCCACCTCCCGGAAGGACTGGAGATCGACACGCCGCTTTGCTATACGGACTACGATTTCCTCGAAACCCTGCTCCGCTACCGCTCGCTGGTCGATAGCTCCGGCCGGAAATCCTTCGGCGACGTCCGTTGAGCCCTCTGGCAGGCGCGAAAAACACGCGCGGACGGGGTTGCCATGATTCGGATTTCTCCTACGATCCAGAGCGAAATGAGTGCTATCAACGAATCCCTCACCGCCGCCGTTGCCAACGGCAGCCTGCTTGAATCCGCAAAAACCAACATCACCGCGCTGCTCGCCGGGACGACGAGCGCCATCGCGCCGCTGGCGGTTCAGGAACTGGTGGATGCCGGTGCCTGGGAGGAACTCAACGACCGCTTTTTCAAGACTCTCGCCTTCGGCACCGGCGGCCTGCGCGGACGGACGATCGGCCGCGTGATCACCAAGGCAGAGCAGGGAGCCGGCGGACCTAACGACCGTCCCGAGCATCCGTGCGTGGGCACCGCGACGATGAATTTCTACAACCTCAGCCGCGCCGTCCGTGGCCTGATCGCCTACGCCAAGCAATTCGCCGGCCCGGACCGCAAGGCAGTGCTCGTTTTCGCCCATGACACCCGCCATTTCTCGCGCGATTTCGCGGAGTTCTGCGCCAAGGTCTGCGCGGATCTCGGCTGCGACGCCTATCTGTTCGAAGGCGCGCGCTCGACTCCACAGCTCTCCTTCGCCGTGCGTGAACTCCGCGCCGACGGCGGCGTCGTCCTCACCGCCAGCCACAACCCGGCGCACGACAACGGCTTCAAAGCCTACTTCAACGATGGCGCGCAGATCGTCGATGCCCACGCCGACGGCATCATCAAGGAAGTGAACGCCATTTCCAGCGAGCGCTACGAAAACGCCCCCGAGCGCGGCACCATCACCATCCTCGGCGCGGAAATGGACGCGCTCTACGTCACCCGCCTCAAGACCCTGCTGCTCAAGCCGTCGCTG
>JBIHZT010000510.1:0-3348 GCA_044240265.1 Luteolibacter sp.
CGAGGCCACGCTTCGGCTGATCCCGCGGCCGGCGAGTCGCGCGATGCTGGCGGCGATTTTCCCCGAGTTCGCGATGGCCGCCGCCGCGGTGCAGGCGATCCTCAATGCCGGCCACCTGCCGTCCGCGCTCGAAATCACCGACACCTTCACGCTCGCCGCCGCCCGGAAAAAGCTCGGTGCCGACGTTTTCCCGCCCGGCAACGCCCACCTCATCGTGGAGATCGACGGTCGCCCGGCCGCGACCGCCGCGGAGATCGAAGAGCTCCATCAGCTGCTAACGGAACTCGGAGCGACGTTCATCGAGCGCGCGCCGGACGAAGCGTCCTGCGAACGGATCTGGAAACTCCGCCGCGAGTTTTCGTTTTCCCTGCGCGATACCGGTCTGACCAAGCTGAACGAGGACATCGTCGTCCCACGCTCCAAGCTGGTCGAGCTGGTCGCCTTCGCCCGCAAGCTGGAGCAGGAAACCGGCATCCCCATCGCCTGTTTCGGCCATGCGGGCGACGGCAACATCCACACCAACCTGATGGTGAAAAACTACGGCGATCCGGAGGTCCGCGCCCATGCGGACGCCGCGCTTGACCGGCTTTTCACCTGGATTCTCGAAAACAACGGCGCGATCACCGGCGAACACGGCGTCGGCATTGCCAAAAAACGCTGGATCCACCAGGCGCTCGGCGAGGTTTCCTTCGCCACCCATTGCGAGCTGAAAAAAGCCCTCGATCCCCACGGCATTCTCAATCCCGGCAAGTTCCTGGATTGACGCCCTGCGGCGGATTTCTCCAAGTCGGGACATGCTCACGCCGGGGGAAGATGAAAACGAGGATGCTGAAAACTGGCTGCCCGGCCCGGAGGTGAACCGCGAGTTGTTTCTCGAATGGAGGGACGCGCGCCGCGGAACGACTCCCGGCGAGGACCTGGGCAATCCGGTGTGGCGCTGGCTCATCGACAGCAACATTTCCGCCTACCGGGGGAACAAATATTTCGATGGCCCGAGCTCGTATGACGGGAATCCCGGTTGGTGTTTCAACCGCTTCGGGCGAACGCTCACCAAACTTCCCGACGGGACGAAAATCCTGATCGCCGGCGAGCATGAGGACCATTACGACCCCGATTTTTTCATCTACAATGATGTGGTCATCGCTCGTTCCGACGGCCGGATCGAGATCTTCAGCTACCCTGAAACCCACTTCCCGCCGACGGATTTCCACAGCGCCACCTTGATCGGCAACGAGCTGATTCTCATTGGAAATCTAGGCTACAGGGAACAGCGGCGGACCGGAGAAACCCAGGTTTACGCGTTCGACATCCCGTCCAAACGGTTCCGACGAGTCGCGACCACCGGCGACTGTCCCGGCTGGATCAGCAGCCACAAGGCTCGGCGGGATGAGCGAAACGGCATCCTGATCGAAGGCGGAAAAATCGACCACGGACCGGAAGGTGGCGGTTACCTGGAGAATTTCGACACGTGGCGCCTGGACCTGGACGGCTGGAAATGGGAGCGCCTGACGCACAAGGTGATTCATCGGTGGAGGTTCGCCAGAGAGGACGGTGAAGCGTGCCGCTTGTTTCCGAAACGGCTCGGCAGCGAGCCTTCTGACAAAGACCTGCTTGCCCGCCTCTACGACCCACCCGTTCCCCATGAAGTGATGATGGAAGACGACGAAATCGACCGGAACCGCTATGTCATCGACGGCGTGCCGCTCCACTTCAGCGAGGAAATGTACTGGGTCCAACTGACGGTGGAAGGCGAGCTGCCGCGCGGGACCATGGAAACCTATGTCACTCAAGTCAGGAACCGGCTAAGTCTATTGGAAAACGCTCCTTACGCCGTTTCCAAGCAATGAGGGCTAGGGAGCTCCCTCCCCTTGTCGCTTCATCCCCTGCGGCATCCATCCTTTTTCAAATGGCTGCATCGTCGGCTCGGCCGGAGTCTGTGCGGCGGGCTCCACCGGAGTGATGCCCTGGGCGAGTTTTGCAATCAGATCGAGCACTTCCCGCTCGCCGGGGAATCCGGTGAAGCGCCCCAATTCACGCCCATCCTTGAAGAAGCGCACATCAGGCAGCCCCGTGACATTTTGCATCGCTGCCAGCGTGGGAGACTCGTCCACGTCCACCTTGCCGAGATACACCACGCCCGGATGTGCGGCGACGGCTTTTTCCAGAACCGGACCGAGAAGCTTGCACGGCGGACACCACTCCGCATGGAAATCAATGATCACGAGCGCGTTCTTCCGCGCGATGAAATTGGCGTAGTCCGGCTGCCTGAGGTCGGAAATCTGGTTCGAGCGAAGAACACCCGCAGCTTCCGTTTTCGACATCCCGGCCGAATCCGATTTCCCCGCCACGGTGCGCCATTTTTCACAACCGCCCAAAAACATCAGGACGGCAATGATCGCCACCGACGGCAGCAAGCGCTGGATCTTGATCAACATAGCGCGAACATCCGGTAGCCTGCCACCTTTTCAATACCGGAAATCCCGCCATCATCAAAGTGGCCGCATCTCCCTCCTCACGAATTTTTACAAAAACAGATCCTTAAAATAAACTATTGTAAACTTTTTAGCATTATTGTAATTCCCCGCCCGTCCCAGCCGATGAAAACACCCACCTTCACCGCCATCCTCGCCCTTTGCGGCTTGTCAGCACCGCTGATCGCTCAAAATTTTATTGAGCCATTGGCCGGCACTGCCGAGACCGCGACAGTCCGTTCCGACGTCCCGCTACCAGGCGAAGTCCCGGCAGTGAAAAAGGCCCAGGGCTCTGCGACGGAAACTCCGGCGGTTTACTCAGCCCAGGACACCATCACGCTGGAACCCCGGCCGGGTAAAAGCCAGGCGGTCGATTCCGTGGTCGATCTCTCCGTCCTGCAACAACCCTCGCCCTTCCGCAACGTCGCCGCCGGCCGCCCGGCCGCTGAAACGGAGGGCATCAAGCAGGATCTCGCACTCATTTCCGCCACCTACCGCGAGTCCGGAAGGCGCGAAACCAGTTGCGAGAATATCGCCCTCTCCGTGGAACAACGGATCAAGCTCGACAGCACAAGCGTCTTGGAAGTCGTTGAAGCAGAGATGAAAAGCAATCCGTCCTGCGCCTGCGAAATCGTCAAGGCCGCCATCAAAGCTGCCGACGCGGACACCGCCATGGTCGTCTCCATCGTTGAAACCGCAATCACCACCGCTCCGCAGTCCATGTCGATCACCAGCCAGTGCGCGATCGCCGCAGTCCCGGAATCCCTTGCCAGCGTGCAAGCCTTGTTGAGCAAATACGATGCGAACGCTGGTGAAAGCGGCTACAGCTCCAAGAGTGCAAAAGACTCGAAAGGTGCCAAAGTCGCCGCCATCGTGG
>JBIHZT010000511.1:0-3343 GCA_044240265.1 Luteolibacter sp.
CAGCCGGTTCAAACCCGCCAGGCGATTCTCGATGCCGCGGACCACGAGTTTTCTCTCCGCGGCTACAGCGGCGCGGGCCTTGGCGGGATCGTCACACGCGCGGAGCTCACCAAGGGAGCGCTGTTCCACCACTTCCCGGACAAGCGGGCGCTCGCCGCCGCCTGGATCGCCGGGCGGCTGGGCGCGGGCGTGCGACAACTCTGGGTCGGCCCGCTCGATGCTGCGGATTCGCTGGATGATCTTTTGAAGCTTTGCCGGCTCCGCTGTCGGGAACTCGCGGCGACTGACGCCACCTCCGCGCTCGTCGCCATTGCGGCGGAAGTCGCCGACCAGGACCCCTCGCTGGGCGATGTTTTGGAAAGCGTCTTCGCGGACTGGCGCGCCGCCTTCGCCGCGTTGCTGGAGCGCGGCAAGTCCGCAGGCTGGATTCACGCGTCGATCAAGCCGGAGATCGAAGCGGAGCTGTTTGTGTCGGCATTCTCAGGATTCACCGTTTCCGTCAAAATCTCGCGGAGTCCGGAGACGCGGAGCGCTTTCATCACCGCGCTGGAAGGCTACCTCGAAACACTGCGCGTCCAGTAGCGTCGCCGCTACGGCAGCACCGCACGAATCCGATAGAAGCACGATTTTTCCTCCGGTACCACGGGGATGTCCGCCACCTGCGGGCTGCCCGTTCCCGCGAAGTTCGCCACGCCGGTCCAGATGGATAGATCCGGGCTGCTTTCCACCACGTAAGTCCGCCCCGTCGCCGTCGGGAACGCGAGCCGCACGGCACCGGGAGTCGGCGAAGGATTGGCGAATGTCATCGTAAACCGCGACGCCGCATCCAGCGGGTTGGTGCCGAAGACGGCCTCATCCGCATCGGAGAATCCGTCGCTGTCGCTGTCTCCGCCGGGCAGGAAGGTGACGGCGAAGTCGTCGATGGCGATGCCTTGCGGCTGCGGCGGCACGGTGAAGGTCTGGCCCGAATTTGGCTGGCCGGGAGAATACGAAATATCGTCAAATCGTTCCCAGTAAAACGCGGCGGACGTGCCGGCGGTCCCCTTGAGGCCGATGGCGGATTTCCCCTCAGGTTCGGTGCCGACCTGGCTTTTTCCGATGTCGGTGGAGAGCAGCCCGTTCGCGGCACCCGCAGTCGCTGTGAACGTGCCTTCGTAGGAAATGAACTGGGTCACGATGCCATTGACGACGAGCGCGAATCCATCCGGCGCGCCATTTTGAATTCCTGAAATCGATTTCGAATAGATGACGTGTCCGGACCCGGTCACCGCGCCGGCTGTGAACGTAGAGAGGGAATGCGTGCCGTAGGTGGTTCCGTCCAATCCATTGTATAAAAGCAGGCTGACATCGCCCGGAGAGCCCGTGAAGCCCGGCCCGACCACGATTTCCACGAATTCGCCGAGATCAGCTCCGTCGTCGTCGTAATGGAACTCATTGATGAAAACCTCCGCCGGCCGAGGGCCTCCACCGGGTCCCGGGGTGAAAATGAAACGCAGCTGGAACGCGGCTCCCGGTTCGATGGCGAGGCCCGTGACCATCATGTTCCGCGGGCTGGAGACGCCCCCCGCGATGGCTCCGGCGGGAAGATTCGTGGCGGCTTGGAAGGCGAGCTGGGGCAGGGGAGTCGGGACACCGCCGACGATCAGCTCCACGTCGAGCCGGTCCGAGGTCCCTCCAGCGGCGCTCCTCCATTGCTCGGCGGTGAAGGAAATTTGCAGGGCGGATAGAATTTCCGCCGATTGATTGACGAATGAGGCCACCGCGTCGCCACCCGCCGTCCCGGGGAGAAAGCCGAGCGAGGAATCCTCTGCGGAGCCGTAGCTGCGGAATCCCGTCGTAGCCGAGGTGCCGGAATCCATTCCCTGCCAGGCCCCGCCCGTGGTGGCCCACGGATAGGGATCGAAGGCTCCCGGGAATCCAGTGAACGCCTCGGTCACGGTTTGCCCGGCAGCGGTGAATGTGTAGGGAACCGCCGGATCCAGCTCGAAGTCCGCGAACAACGCGTAGTGATCCGACGCCGCCGCACTGGTCCCCGCGGCGAGCGGTGATCCGGATTTCGGAAGTCCTGCGGCATTCGACACGTCGAGCGCGGAGTTGTAGATTTCCGAGCGTGACGGACGCGAGCCGATGACGGGGGAAACCAGAAACAGATCGATGGTGGAGCCCCCCGACGGGAAGGTGACGGTGGAGTTGTCCAACTGCCGCGGAAGGATCCGGGTGGCCGCCGGGCTGCTGAAATATGAAACGGGATTGGTGAAATATTGGATGGGAAACACGATGTCGGCGCCGAGATCGAAAGTCGCGGGCAGCCCGGAGGCGGGGAGTGAGATGAAGGTCCTGTCGCTGCTGGAGAGATTGAAATCGCCCATGATCACGAAATTGTCGGCGGCCGTGAGCCCTTGGGCGGCCAGATGATCGGTGAGCCGACGCATTTCCACGGTCCGCTGGAAGGCGTCTGACGCGTCGGAGCCTGATTTCAAGTGGGCGGCGACCACCACCGGGTCCCGCGTGGTGCTTGGGACGTCGATTTTCACCGCGGGAATGAGCCGGTTCATTTCCTTGTAGGCCGTCGGCGAGTTGACGGATGTCTGCGCAAGAAATGGAAAGCGCGAAAAGATCGCGACGCGCAGGCTCGGGTCGAATGTGTTGGTCGCCGGAGCGATGTAAACATGCGCATAGCCGAGGCCTGTGGCGAGCGCGTCCACGTCACCGGCCGTGATGTCCGCGCCGTGGATTTCCTCCAGAGCCACCACGTCGGCGTCGATCCGGTGCAGGATATCCCTCACCGAGTCGTGATCGGGAGTGCCCGGCGCGCCGAGGCTGTAGTCGGGATAATACACCCCGCTGGAGCTGGTGGTGAAATGCGCGCCGATGTTGAAAGTCGCCGCGCGGAACTCCACTGCTTGAGCGAGCGAGGAAAGTGCGAAAGCGCACAGGACGGCGGGTTTTAATAACATCGGCTGGGAAAGTTAAGGCCTGCGCACTGCCTGATGATCCCCCGACGGTGGTGATGTTTTCACAGCAGGCGGCGTTCCGCTTGCAAGATTTCCTCGTTCGCGGCGTAGTTTGGCGGTCCAACCCATCCCAGCCATGTCCAAGTTTTCCCGAATCCCCCGGCCCGTTTTTTTCCCCGTCGCTTGCGTGTTAGGCGTGGTCGCGATGATGCTGGGCGTCTCCCGCGGCGAGCCGAAGGCGGCGGTGCCTGCGAAAAAGAAGATCGTCTTCGTCGCCGGCAAGCCGAGCCACGGACCCGGCCAACACGAACACCGCGCCGGCTGCATGCTGCTCGCGGACCAGTTGAACCGCAGCGGTCTGCCCGTCGAGGCGGTGTTCACCACCAACG
>JBIHZT010000512.1:0-3325 GCA_044240265.1 Luteolibacter sp.
GTCGCCCACATCACGGAACGCCACGTTGCGTGTGCCCGTGAATAGCACCGCCGACGTCGGCACAGCAAGTTTCTCGCCATGCTCAAGCTTCAATATTGCGGTGGCGTACATCTCGGGCTTGAGCAACAGATCGGGGTTGTGGATTTCCAGACGCGCATTAAGCGTACGGGTCATCGGATTGAGCGTGGGAGTGATGAAGCTGACCTGGCCCGTGAAGACCTGGCCGGGCCAGTAGGGCAGCGTCACTTCTACCGGCATTCCCACTTTCACATTCGGCAAGTCAGATTGATAGATGTCGGCATCGGCCCAAATTTCCGTCAGGTCAGAAATCACCATGAGGGGCTCGCCCGGCATGATCTTCTGGCCGGCCAACACCATGCGCTCTGTCACCCATCCGCTGGCCGGGGCGTAGAGCGTGAGATACTTCTCAGCCTTGCCGCTCTTTTCCAGTCGATCGATCTGCTCGTCGCTGATGTCCCAAAGCTCGAACCGACGTCGGGACGCCGCCAGCAGACTCTCTCCGCCATGGGTCTTGACCCCATCGAGCGCGATGAGGTATTCGGCCTGCGCCGAAACCAAATCCGGGCTGTACAAAGTCAGTAACGGATCACCCTTCTTGATCGACTGGCCTGTCGTGGCCACGAACAGCTTGTCCACCCAGCCCTCGATCTTGGTCGTCACCCGGTGCTGTCGTGTTTCGTTGGCCACGATCCTAGCCGAGGTGCGCACGGCCCCGGTCAACGCCCGCTTCTCAACGGTTCCGAGTTTTAGGCCCATTCGCTGCCGCGTCTCGGCAGTGATGGCCACGGTCGTCAGCCCCGGCACCGGGGCGGCAGACGCTGTCGCTTGCGGTTTCTTCTCGACCAACTTCATACCGCAGAGGGGGCATTTCCCGGGTTTTTCCTGCACGTGTTCCGCCTCCATCGGGCAATAGAAATGGCCGACCTTGACTTGGGCGATTTTCTCGTCTTCGGCCGACGCGTCCTCCTTGACGGAGGGTTCGTTCTCTTTGATCGGCACCAAGTCCATGCCGCAGATCGGGCAGGAGCCTTTCTTGTCCTGGACAACGGTCGGATGCATCGGGCAGTGATATTTCTGCCCACCGGAGGATCCTTGGTCCGCACGATTGCATCCGGCCAGCCAGACAGAGCCTACAAGAATAAGCACATTCATGATTAGTGTAACGATACCGCGTTTCATAGGTGATTTGGTGTGATCAGTGACGGGAAGGCCTGCCTTTGGCGGGTTGAATGGGTTTTGGGGCGGCAATTTCCGATGGCTTCAGCAGGGGCGCTCCCGATGGCGCGATCCCCACAATAATCAACGACGTTTCCGCGAGGGCCAGTTCGCGGTTCTCGACCGCGTCCGTCACAGATAGCTCGAATCCGAGGAGAGAGCGTACGGCTTCCTGCAGGTTGATGAAATCCACCTTGCCCGCGCTGTAACCCGAACGGGCCACCTCAAGCGCCTGCCGCGCTTTGGGCAGGAGCGAATCGGTCAGCAGCTTCTGGTTGCGCGTAGCCTCGCGGAACATGAACGACTTGTCGGCGAACTCGACCGCCAACTGGATTTGCTCCGCAGACAAACGTGCCTCGGCGGCACTCTTGCGGGCTTGTGCGGCGGCGATTTCGGCCGCGATCTTGTCCCGCCAGATCGGCAGGGTGACGCCGAACGTCGGTCTCCAAACCGTCGGGGACATCTTAACGTCGGCCTCAAGCCCGCCGTTGAAATCCGGCAACTTGCTCTGGTGCGCCAGGCGGATGTCGTTTTCGGCCATGCGGATCTCGGCCTCCATCTGCTTGAGCCGTGGATTGACGGCCAGCGCCTTGGCAAAAAGCCTCTCCGAAGTCAGATCCAGTGGTGTGGATTCGAACCGCTGCGGGAAAGGGGGATTCGGCTGACCAGCGTGCAGACCCAGGGCGGCCTTGAACTTGGCGAGCAACGGATTACGCGAATCCTCCAAGTTGGTGATTTCAACGCGAAGCCGCTCCTGCTCGATTTGGGTGCGCAGGACATCCTGGAGTGTGACCTTGCCCGACTCAGTTTGTGCGCGGGCGATTTGCTCCAGTTCACCCATCAGCGCCAGCGTCTCGCGGTTGATTCGGATCCGCTCGTCGAGGAAGTGCAATTGGTAGTAGGGACGTTTTACCTCGTAGGCTGTCTGTAACACCGCCGCCGCGAAGGCAAAGAGCTTGGCTTCGCTTTCGGCAGAAGCCTTGTCAGCGCGGATGCGAAGTTTGCTCTGCCATGGAACGTCCGCCATGATGCCCGGCATCAGCGTGGTGAGGGCACTCTGAATATCCAACTCGAACGTCAACCTAGGATCAGGCAAGGAACGTTCCATCGTGATGCCTTCCACCGCAGCCGCATAATCGTAATACGCCGCTTCCACGCGGGGTTGGTTGAGCATCGCATACTTGAGAAAGGCTTGGAGCGAGGAATTCCTGCCGAGCGCCGGTAACGCCGCTTTGCTTTCGCCCGGACGGTATTTGCCGGTCAACGCCTTGAGGCTTGCCCGTGACTGCCGTTCGCTGCTAGTGGAAAAACCCGTGCAACCGGACAAGAGGACGGCTGCCAGCGTCGAAACTCCCAGACAATGTATCATCCGGCGACGAACCTTATCTAATTCGGAATACATGGTGATTCGATGGTTCTGTTCCATGTCTGATAGTGTGGTTTGATCATTACGCCTATCGGAGGTCTAGTCTGGTGGCTGCTATCTGTTTGCGCCCTTTATTGAAAATAGAGAGCGGCGTTGAGAAGATCCGACCTACTTCGCTTCGCTGAGTTTCTTCAGGTATTTCGCCGGATCCTTGTCGAACTTCTTCTTGCAGCTTTTACAGCAGAGTTTGATTTCCTGCCCCTCGTGCGTGAAGACAAATGGTTCACCCATTTCACCGAGTTTCTCATCAGAGACGATGCAGGTGGTCAGCTTGTAGGGCTTCGCTTCGACTTTCTTTGTGATTTCCCCTCCCCCATGCTCTTCGTGTTTATGTCCGCCCTCGGCGAGCATCAGGGGTGAGGAAAGCAGGACGAATGTGGCGATCAGGTTGCGAGTTTTCATTTTATTGGTTTTAAGCATGACTGTCGGGGCGGAATGCCCGTCACTGTCAGGTTAATGTCCGAAACTTGGAGAAACCCTTGCGGAAAATTCGTTTATTTTTACCGGAGACGGATTTTTCGCAGCCGCAGGGCGTTCAAAATCACTGAAACCGAAGATAAAGACATCGCCGCACCTGCGATCATCGGACTCAGCAAGGTGCCGGTGAGAGGATAGAGTGCGCCGGCAGCAATAGGAACTCCGATGGCGTTGTAAGCGAACGCG
>JBIHZT010000513.1:0-3323 GCA_044240265.1 Luteolibacter sp.
CGTCGGAACTGCGTGGGCTTCGTTTTCCAATTCTACAACCTCATCCCCAGCCTCACCGCCCGGGAAAACGTCGCGCTCATCACCGGCATTTCCCGCGACCCGATGACGCCGGAGGAAGCCCTGGAAATGGTCGGGCTCAGTGCGCGCATGGATCATTTTCCCTCGCAGCTTTCCGGTGGCGAGCAGCAACGCGTCGCCATCGCCCGCGCCATCGCCAAGCGCCCGGAAGTCCTGCTCTGTGACGAGCCCACCGGCGCGCTCGACGTCACCACCGGCATCGCCGTGCTCGAAGCCGTCGAGCGCATCAACCGCGAGCTCGGCACCCTCACCGTCATCATCACCCACAACGCCATCATGGCGGAAATGGCCGACCGCGTCCTCTATCTGTCCGATGGAAAAATCGTCAACTCGCACCGGAACCAGGTTCGCCTCCCGGCATCGCAGCTGAAGTGGTGATAGGGCCTATACGACTTATAGGACCTATAAGTCCCATTTCTTCCCATGATCTCCCCCCTCGACAAAAAACTGCTGCGAGACCTCGCCAAGATGAAAGGCCAGGTCTTTGCCGTCAGTCTCGTCATGGCCTGCGGCCTTGCGATGATGATCATGACCCGCAGCCTGATCATGACGCTGGAGACCACGCGCTCCACCTACTATCAGCGCTACGCGATGGCGGACATCTTCGCCACGCTCAAGCGCGCGCCGCTCGCCGTCGCGGACCAGCTCAAGACGCTCCCCGGCGTCGCCACCGTCGAGACCCGCGTGGCCGTGGATGTCACCCTCGATCTACCCGGCCTGTCCGAGCCCGCCACCGGCCACATCATTTCCCTGCCGGACGACGGCGGCGCGCAGAAGCTCAACCGTCTGTTTTTACGCACCGGCAGATTCCCCCGCACTGACGAGCGGCGCGAGGTCGTGCTGGGGGAATCCTTCGCCAATGCGAACGGCCTGCAACCCGGCGATTCCCTCGTCGCCGTGATCAACGGCCGCCGCGAGACGCTGAAAATCTGCGGCATCGGCCTCTCGCCGGAATACGTCTTCGAGGCCCGCGCCGGCGAGACCCTGCCCGACCACAAGCGCTTCAGCGTGATCTGGATGAATTACCGCGCCCTAGCCGTGGCCTACAATCTGGACGGCGCTTTCAACGACGTCTGCATCGATCTCGCGCCCGGTGCCGCACCGGAGCCGGTCATCGAGGAAATGGACCGCATCCTCGCACCCTACGGCGCGGGTGGAGCCTTCACCCACAAGGAGCAGGCGTCCGCGCAGCGGCTCAATGACGAGCTGCGCGTGCTCACCTCTCTATCCGTCGCCTATCCGCTCGTCTTCCTCAGCGTCGCCGCCTTCATGGTGAATGCGGTGCTCGCCCGGATCGTCCGCTTGCAGCGCGAGCAGATCGCGCAGATGAAAGCACTCGGTTACTCGTCCCGGCAGGTCGGCGTGCATTATATGAAATACGTGCTCATTATCGGCCTGCTAGGCACCCTCATCGGCGGAGTCGGCGGCCGGCTGTTGGGCGCGGTGCTGGTGGACATGTATACCTTGTTCTTCCGCTTTCCCTCGCTTGTTTTCACCATGGATTACAGCGCGCTCGGCCTCGCGCTGTTCATCAGTCTCGGCGCGTCCGTGCTTGGCGTGCTAACCGTCGTCTGGCAGGCGGTGAAACTTCCTCCCGCGGAAGCCATGCGGCCGGAACCACCCGCCGATTTCAAGCCGTCGCTCTTCGAGCGCATCGGACTCACCCGGTTTTTCAGCCCCACCTTCCGGATGGCGCTGCGCAATATCGAGCGCCGCCCGTGGCAGGCGGTTTTCACCTCCGCCGGCCTCGCGCTCGCCACCGGGCTGATGGTCTTGCCCGGGGCCATGGCCGACAGCATCGACTTCCTGCTCACCTTCCAGTGGAACAGCCAGGAGCGCCAGGACGTCTCCGTTTTCCTCACCGAGCCCGCGTCCGGTCGAGGCTTTCATGATCTGGAACACCTGCCCGGCGTGATCCGCGCCGAGCCGATCCGCACCGTGCAGGCGCGGTTGAGATACGGCCACCGTCACCGGAAACTCGCCGTCACCGGCGTCACTCCGGGCTCCGACCTGAACCGCCGGCTCGATGAAAACAGCCACATCGTCGCCATGCCGGAGGAAGGCCTCGTCATGTCGGAAATGTTAGGAAAAGTCCTCGGTGCCGCCATCGGCGACGAGGTGGAGGTCGAGGTGCTCGAAGGGCGGCGGCCCGTGCTGCGCATCCCCATCCGCGGCTTCGTCACCGACTTCGCCGGAGTCGCCGCCTACATGGATATTTCCGCCCTGCGGCGCGCGCTCAAAGAGGGCGATACCGTCAACGGGGCGAACCTCGCGCTCGATCACAAGCGCTGGGACGAGTTCATGCGCGAGCTCAAGGACACCCCGCGCGCCGCCGTCGTGATGGTGAAGAAGGACCAGCTCGCCGCCTTCCGCGACACCACCGGCAAGAGCATCGGCATCATCCGGAATCTCTACTTCGTGCTCGCCACCATCGTCGCCTTCGGCGTGGTTTATAACAGCGCGCGCATCGCCCTCTCCGAGCGCAGTCGCGAGCTGGCCACCCTGCGCGTCGTCGGCTTCAGCCTGGCGGAAGTGCGCGGCGTGCTCGTCGGCGAGCTGACCATCCTCGTCTTGTTAGCCCTGCCCTTCGGTCTGCTTTTCGGCCGCGGGCTTGCACTTTTCATCATGTCCTCCTTCAGTACGGAAACTGTGCGGCTGCCCATCGTCATCAACTCCTCTACCTACTCCATCGCCATCTTCGTCGTGCTGACCGCGTCCATCTTGTCCTTCGCGCTTGTCAGCCGGATGATCGGAAAACTCGACATGGTCGGCGTCCTGAAAGCGCGGGATTGACGGGGGCGGGCCTTGGGTCCTGGTGGAATCTTCCGCCGGGTCATGTGATGTCCTTTTTCAAATCCCGCAGGCTCCACAACAATCCTCCGGCGGGGGCTGCGACGCCCCGGGGCCTCCTTGCTCCGGTTTTCCTCTTCGGCCCGAAGCGCTCGCGGGCGTTCGCAAACGCCTCGTTCACGAAGAGCCGGCTGCCGATCACCGCGCCGTCGGTGAAATAACGCACCCGGCAGCGCAGCATTCTCCCTAACGAAATTTCGCCATCGCGCGCCTTTTCCCGCTCCGCGCCGGCGGCACTCATGCCTTTGCGCAGCGTTTTCTCCACCGTCTTGCCATCCCTGCCGACGCTCTCCGCGGTCTTCCCCGCGGCGCCCGACATCAAGAGCTTCCGATATTCCCGCGAGACGTCGTTCGCCCACAAAGCCGCGTCCGCTTCGCCGCCGAAATGCGCCCGC
>JBIHZT010000051.1:0-11579 GCA_044240265.1 Luteolibacter sp.
GCGCCACGGTTTCAATCGCTTCCGGAGCGACGATGCATCTGAACTTCACCGGCAGCGACACCGTCGGTGCCTTGGAAATCGCCGGATCCGGCCCCTTGCCTGCCGACACCTACAATTCATCCCATACGACTTACGGCTCCTATTTTACCGGCAGCGGCAGTCTAGTCGTTCCAGTCACCGCCACCCCCTACGAAATCTGGGCCAATTCGTTTGATCCGAACATCGGCTTGCCCGCAGCGGACGACGATAACGACGGCGTCACCAACTTCGAGGAATATGCCTTCGGCCTGCTTCCCAACAGCGGCTCCTCGGTCAATCCGATCACCAGCACGCTCAACAAGACCAACGGCAAATTCAGCTACTCCCGCCGCACCGGCAGCGGCCTGACCTACTCGGTCTGGTTCTCCACCGATCTGAACGGCTGGCTTGAGGATACCAGTGCTGCGGTAGGCACTCCCGTCCCGAGCGGCGACAACGAAACCGTCGAAGTCACTCTCTCCAACCTGCCGGGCGATCCCTTGCCCGCCAAACTCTTCATCCAAGTCCGCGCCGACTGAAATCCTCTCCTGAGTCAAAAACCAAAAACACAAAACAACACATGAAACTGAAAAACACACCCATCACCGCACTGACCTGCGCGGCGCTCCTCGGATCCGCCGCTCTGTCACAAGCGGCTCTTAGCATCGGCGACATCATCAGCGTCAATTTGGCCATCCCAGGTGCTACTCCTACTCCGTCAGGCGCGGCCGTAATCGGTGGTCTTACTGACACCTGGAACCAGATTGTCACACCAAGTGCTATTTGGGAATCATCGGCTGCTGGTACCTACAGCGGCTTGAACACGACCACTGGTGCCGCCTCCGGTGTCAGCCTGACCTTTGGTACTGGAGCCGTGGCTCACGGCATTAGTAATGCCGAGCCCCTCGACATCTATAAAAGCGCGTTTGCCATCAAGCCAAACACTTCCGCTACCGTTAACTTGTCAGGACTCGTGGCAGGCACGATCGTTGATCTCTACCTTTACTCAGGGGGGTATACCACTGCTGAAGGCGCGACATTCAACTTCGGTACCGGCGCGTTTACCGCAACCAATACGGTGTCCCAGGATACCACATATACATTAAACAACAACTACGTGAAAATCGCCGGCCTGGTCGCCGACGGTTCCGGCAACATCACCGGCACTTGGACGGCAGCCACCCCAGGAAATTATTCCACGTTCAACGGTGCGCAAATCGCAGTCGTGCCCGAGCCCTCCGCCGCTTTGCTCGGTGGCCTCGGCATGCTCGCGCTTCTGCGCCGTCGCCGGTGATTCTCTCTTCCTGATCACTGATCACTCAGCTTGCCCGGCATAGCGCAGCGACGACGGGGCACTTCCACAACACTTTGCCTCTGGAGGGGCAATACCCAGGGCGGGGCGCGGTTATTGGGTTTCCGCGTCCCGCCCGCTTCTTTTTCCATCCCGCCTTCCATCGGCATTCATCCCGCCCACCATGACGAAGTCCTTGGACTGCGGCAGCCTGCGCATCTCACCTGCACACCCAATCACCCGTGAATCCCAAGTCATTTTGTGGCTCCGCATCTCCCGCCGCCGTGCCCCATCCGCTTGTTGGGAGGAGTGGCGAATGTGCCACCAGCACTGCCAACGACTCCAGCAAGGGCCACGGTTTTTCGATGGGATCGCCCGCATCCGGTTTTGCGCTGGTGATCACACTCATGCTCATGGTCTTGCTGACGCTGGTGGCGGTGGGATTGTTAAGTCTTTCCGCCATTTCGCTGCGGACTGCGAGTCAATCGCAAGCCAAGGCGGTAGCGCAGGCAAACGCGCGTCTGGCACTGATGCTGGCTATCGGCGAACTCCAAAACAGCGTTGGCCCGGACCAGCGAATCACCGCGCCCTCGGGCATTCTCGATTCAGCCCCGGATACTGCTGCCGCAGATGGCGTCGCGCACTCACATCTCACCGGTGTTTGGAATGCACGGGATGCCGCCAAGGAATCCCTGGACAGCTACAACACAACCCCGCCCGACTATAGCCGGGACAAACCGAACTTCCAAAGTTGGCTCGTTTCCAACGCCAAACCCGGGGAGGTCGAGCAACTCAACTTCGCGAAAGATGGATCGTTGACGAATCCGGTGAATCTGGCGAGTTCCGGTAATACCAGCCTCAAGGTGAATGCCGGCAAGGTTCCAGTCACGGGCGGCTCGTATGCATGGTGGGTGGGTGACGAAAACTGCAAGGCGCAGATCAACCGGCGCGATCTATTGGCGAGGGAGGCCAATCCCGCGATCGCCGATCTGCTGGCGAGCTTTGCCTCCCCGGGTGCGAATGGATTCAAGGCTCTCGCGAAATACGAAACCTTCGACGCGAATTCCGCCGCCACCGACAAGTGCATCACCCGCGACCAATTGGCCCTCGTGGCTCCCTCAGGCACCCAGCCCGAAGAATTGTTTCATGATGTCACGCCTTACGCGCAAAGCCTTCTGACCAATGTGATCACCGGTTCCCTGCGCAAGGATCTCAGCCTCTTCCTCGAACGCACCAACATCGATTGGCTCAAGGCATGGAAGACTGCAAATTGGCAGACGGCACCGCTCGGTCCCAACGGGAAGATCGCGCTCAGCCCGCTGGCGGAATACGATGTGCTGGCATGGAAAACCCTGCATCACTATTACAACATGCACCGGCAGGTCAGCTACGTTGGCAACCGGCCCAGGGTCACCGCGACCGACAGCAATCCTGTGGGCAACCCCGCGCCGGTTCATCCGGTGAGCAATCCCGAGTGGAACAACGGGGTGACGTCCATCACCCCGGTCATCGTCCGCATGCAATACCTGGTATCCTATGGCGTGAAAAAGACCGGGGAGAAGGACTACGAACTCAAGGTGTATAGTTATCCCGTGGTCACCCTGTGGAATCCCTACAACGTGGACATGAAAATCAACGGCTACAACATCTGGATCCATAACCTCCCACTCTCCCATAAAATCTATAAAAACAAGGCTTCCACATCGATTCCCGATTTCAACTGGGATTACGCGGGTTCGCTGAAGGGGGGCACCTTGTGCATGCGTTTCGGCCAACCCTACGGCAGCCCTAACGCACCGATCATCCTCAAGGCGGGAGAAATGAAGATCTTCAATCACAAGACCAGTTCGTTTACGGGAGGGGGCAACGGCCATCCGGCCGCCGACATGGCTGAAAACACCGACCCCGCTTCGTTTTATTCGATTGCCAATACAGGACATCCAAGGTCCGTAGGGACCCTCACCGGTGCTTTGGAGACCGACATCCTTGCCATCGAAACAAAGTTGGGAACATGGGATACCTTCAGTCAAGAGCTGAAAGGTTACGGGTGGCAATCGACCTTCGAGGTGCGCTCCGAACCCCGCGGCGACCATGTAGGGCATGACGCGAGGACGAACCAGCAGTACTGGAGCACCAGCTATGCATGGCGCTTCGAGGACGCAAGCTGGCCTTCCAACTATCTATCCAAAGACAATTTCCCCGCCAAACCCCTCAGGGATCTGGTGGATGCGCCCACCCCGTTCTGCCTGGTGGAGTGCAGGCTGAAGCCCTTGGATGAACTCCGGCTCCCGAATAAAACATGGTTGCACAACCTGCCCGCCCTCACTTTTGCCGGATGCACTTCAACCTCCCAGGGAGCCGATGCCAGGACGCCGTTTTTTACTCACCCCTACACCGTGACCTTCGACCAGCGGACCACCGTGCCAGGGCTGTTCTCGACGATTCCCTACATGGGACCAAGCTACACGCCCGCCGGCCAGCGCTTCATCGCGGACCGCGAAATCCCGCAGGTTCCGCTCAGCTCGCTGGCCCAGTTGCAGAATCTCCCGCAGCATTCGATGGAAAGCATGAAATGGAGCAACCACCTCCAGCAGAACCATGCCATCGGCAACTCCTATGCCTCGCCGGGTGTCCCGTCCAACAAGATCAAGAGCGATGGCTGGCCGTTCTACCTCAACCCTTACGTCAACAGCGGCGGCAATCTGAGCGGGCAGACATTTGCCGGTGGTTCCTGGACCAACGCTCCCAACATCGACCGGAGTTATGCCGCCAACCACCTGCTCTGGGATGATTACTATTTCTCATCCATGGCACCGCAAACCAGCACGTTCTATCAAAAATTCGGCACCTCCCGCCCGCTCAAGACGGTGGTGGATGAGTTCTACAACGGAACCAAAGCTCTACCAAACTCGGCCTATCTTCCCCACCTTGCCGGCATAGCTGCCAAAGCAGTCTCGGATTCCTTGGTCAACACAAACGGCACCCCGCTCACGGACGCCTATCAGAAATCCGCCGCCCATTTGATGGTGGACGGCGGATTCAACATCAATTCCACCTCCGTGCCGGCTTGGACGATCCTGCTGGCTTCCGCCCACCTCAAGCGTCCCGTCATCATGGATTCCGCTGGCACCGGAACCCCGGCGGCCCAGCCCAATGGCAACTTCATCGTCAGCCGCTTCGCCATGCCCATCGGCGGCAGTGCCGGGCAGACCTCCACCGAAGAAAGCCGCTGGCGCGGATACCGCGAACTCACCGTGAACGAAATCCGGCAACTGGCGGAAGCCATGGTCCGCCAAGTCAAGCAGCGCGGCCCGTTCCGCTCGCTCGGCGAATTCATCAACCGGCGCTTGGCCGCCAGCAGCGATGACAAGGCGCTGTATGGTGCCTTGCAGGCCGCCCTCGAAGATCCGAAGGTGGACATCAACAAGGACTATCGCGACAAAACCATCAACGAGGCTGACATCAAAGACACGAATTACGCCTTCAAGCAGGCGGCGCTCGGCCCGCGTTACCAGGGAACGCCCGCCTACGTTTCCCAAGCGGACATCCTGCAACCGCTTGCTCCGATCATCAACGCCCGCTCCGATACCTTCCTGATCCGCACTTACGGCGAGGCCCTTGCGCCCGATGGAAAAAACGTGTTGGCCAAGGCCTGGTGCGAGGCCGTGGTTCAACGTTATCCCGAATACCTCAACCCGCAGGACAAACCGGAAACTCCGGTGACCACCACCAGTCTGCAACCGGAGAACAAGAAATTCGGCCGCCGCTTCATCGTCAAAAATTACCGTTGGCTGACACCCGGTGAAATCTGAAATATCTCCACCATCCCCAATGATCCGCTCACTTGTTACCATTCTCTTCGTCGGCCTGTGTTCGCACAAGCTCTCCGCCCAAGTGGCGAAGCAGGGCACCAAGATCCAATTTTCAGTCACGCGTTTTGACCCCCTGGACCGGCCAGCCCCCGAATTCATGGTGAAAAATGGCGGCACCGAAACGCCGGTACTGGTGCCCTTGACCTATATCGCCGGTCCGTTCAGCGCCACCTTGAGGGACGACCAATACCTCGATTTCTACGAACCCGGCGCCAAGGTGCCCGTCCTTTCGACGGCGGTTCCGCCCGAATTGCAGAAAGACCTGCTGCTGGTCTTTATTCCGCTGAAGGAATCCTTTGAAATCCTCAAGATTCATACCCCGCCTTCCTCGATCCAAGGCGGCGATCACTACGTGGTCAACGCCACCACCACCGACGTCGCCATCAAATTTGGCACGCTCAAGCCGGTGCTCATCCACTCGAAAAAGGCAGCGCTTTTGCATGATCCAGCGGCCGGGAAATCCCTGACGCTGCCCGTGATCATTCAACAGAAAGATGGCGATCAATGGAAACTGGTCACCACCGAAAACTGGCCGCATGACACGCGCTTCCGCACCTTTCTTTTCCTTTACACTTCCTTGCGGGACCATCACATGGCGTTCCATGGCATCACTCAACGTGTGGACTGAAATGGCCACATCACTTCTATTAGAATTTCCGAATCCAATCATGAAACACGCCCTGCGCCCGATCCTGTCTCTTGTCAGCCTGCTGCTGGTTTCCGCCTCCTCGCTCCAAGCTGCCGGTTTGGATGATTCCAACGTCGTCTGGGATTCGCCGAGCGCGGATTCCCGCGGCTCCATGCCGATCGGCAACGGCGACATTGGCGCAAACGTGTGGGTGGAACCGTCTGGCGACCTGTTGTTGCTGCTGTCCAAATCCGACGCCTGGGACGAGGTTTCCCGCCTCTGCAAGCTCGGCCAGCTCCGCATCAAACTGCCATCGGTCACTGACTTCCGGCAGGAGTTGCGGCTGGCCGAGGGCGAGATCCGCATCACGGCGGGTGGCGTGACGACGCGCGTCTGGATCGATGCGAACCAACCGGTGGTGCATGTGGAAATGGAAGGCACCCAGCCGTTCACGACCTCCGTGGCGCACGAGACATGGCGCACGCAGGAAAAGACGCTCACCGGTGCCGAAATCCGCGCCTGCTGGGGACAGCACGGTTCGCCGGACCCGCTCATCATTTCGCCGGACACGGTGTTGGATGGGCAAAAGAACCAAGTCGTCTTCTTCCACCGAAACCCGACTTCGGTGTGGGAGAAAAACCTCCGCAACCAGGCACTCGACGCGCTGGTGAAACCCGAAAACGACCCGCTCTTGCACCGGACCTTCGGCGCGTTGGTGCGCGGCGGGAACCTGATCCAGAACGGCAAAAACCAACTGACCGCCGCCAAACCCGCCACGAATTTTTCCATCAAAGTTCACGCGCTGACATCGCGGGCACCAGCCGCCGATGATTGGGTAAAACAAGTGACAGCGCAGGCTGACATGACCGAGCGCACCCCGCTCGCCGCCGCCCGCGCTGCGCATGCCAACTGGTGGCAGGCGTTCTGGAACCGCAGTTGGATTTTCGCAAGCGAAGGCATGCCAAGGGGCATTCCCGAAAACAAGCATCCGTGGCGTGTCGGTGTTGCCGCCGACGGCAGCAGTAAGTTCGGCGGAACAATTTCAGATGCGCTGGTGGTCGGCCGCACCGTGTCAGCGGATGAGATCGCCACACTGGCTGGCAAACCGCGTGCCGGCTCCGACACCGCGCCGAAAGAAATTTCGCTGGCCAGCGGCTGCACCGTTGCGGCCTGGATAAAGCCGGGCTCAGGCGAAAGCGGACGCATCCTCGACAAATGCACCACTTATGGGAGTGACGGCATGATTTTCGACACGCACCCCGGCCTTTCCCTGCGCCTGATTGTCGGCGAGCGCATCATGATTCATCCCGGCTGCCTCAAGGCGGACGAGTGGCAGCATGTTGCCGCCACCGTCGATGCCGCCACCGGCAATCGGCGTATCTATCTGAACGGCAAGCTCGTGATGGAAGAAGGCGGCGAATCCACCGCGAAAACCGTCACCCGCGGTTACACGCTCCAGCGCTGGGTCAACGCCTGCGCCGGCCGCGGCGCGTATCCGATCAAGTTCAACGGTTCAATCTTCACCGTGGAAACGCTGACGAACCCAGTGCAATCCTACAACGGCCACTGCCAGTTCGATGCCGATTTCCGCGAGTGGGGCAACCCCTATTGGGCGCAGAACACGCGGCTGCCCTACTGGACCATGCCTGCGGCGGGAGACTTTGACCTGATGAAGCCGCTTTTCAAAATGTATCTGGACGCGCTCCCGCTGCGCAAGCAGCTGACCCGTATTGCATTCAACCACGACGGTGCCTTCTACCCGGAAACGATGGAGTTTTGGGGTGCCGCGCCAGACCGTGACTTCGGGCGCCCGGGGGAAGAGAGCCGCAAAGACATGCCACCAGGGCAGACGCGGTATGACTACGCACAAGATTATCCGCAGGGCGCACTCGAAATGCTGAAGCTCATGCACAGCTATTTTGAATTCACCGGCGACACCGCGTTCCGTGATTCCACGCTCCTTCCATTCGGCAAGGAAGTCATCGATTACTACCGCCTCCACTGGCCACTCACCGCTGAAGGGAAACTCTGCTTCACCGGAATCACCTCGCTGGAACAGGGTATTGAAACCACCAATCCCGCCCCTGACATCGCCGCATTGCGTGCCATTTTGCCGAAACTCGCCGCCTGCACGCCGGACGCACGCCAGCGCACGATCTGGACGAACATGCTCGCCGCCCTACCGCCGCTGCCCAAGAAGGAAAGCAACGGCAAACAAATCCTCACCTTGGCAGAAATCGTTGCCGGACGAAACAGCGGTTTCGAAAAACCCGAACTCTACGCCGTCTTCCCCTACCGCCTCTTTGGCATCGGCCGCCCTGAACTCGATCTAGCCTTGGAAACTTGGAACCAGCGCGGCAACCAGCGCACCGGTGGGTGGCAGCAAGACTCCATCCAAGCCGCCTTGCTAGGCCTGACCGATGATGCGAAAACCTACATCACTCAGAACTACGAGCAAATCGCCCCCGGCTTCCGCTTCCCCGCCATGTGGGGGCCGAACTACGACTGGATCCCCGACCAGGATCACGGCTGCGTCCCGATGATCGCCATGCAATCCATGCTCCTGCAACCTGTCGGCGACAAACTCCTTCTTCTCCCCGCCTGGCCGAAGGAGTGGGATGTGAACTTCAAACTCCACGCCCCTAAGAACACCACCATCGAGTGCGAAGTTCGCGCCGGAAAAGTGGTCAAGCTCGTCGTCACCCCTGAATCACGCCGCCAGGACGTGGAAATCTGCCGCCCGTTTGTCATGAAACCGTAGTTCGCCAAAATTGGACTGCGGCAGCCTGCTGCCGCCCCGACAACCCCAGCACCACAGAGCACCCGAAATTTCCATCATCACCTCTCCCACACCGCCGCCTGACAGCAGGCTGTCTCGGCGAAAGCGGCAGCAGGCTGCACGCAGTCCAAGATGCTCCACCACAGCCAAAGAACCGCCAGGACGCATCTTCCATTCACCACTTCAAAAATCAACACTCATCAATCGTCAATCCATCTCTCCCCATTCGCATCGACGGTCGCAGACCACCGCTACAAGCGATTCATTCACGCACCACCCATGAATCCCATGTCATATTTATTTCCACGCAAATCCACCAAGCGCCGCCCATCGAAACTCCATGGCGCACTGCTTCTCGTTTTGGCTTCAGCCATGGCGGCATCCCCGCGCGTCCATGCGGAGACAAGAAAGGTCATGCTCCAGTTCCAATCCGCTACCGGGGCTGAGACGCAGCCACTTCCGGATACGGGCGAACTGCAAGCCGGTGGTGCCCGCTGGAGTTGCCAAACCCAGACAAATCCCGTGCCGGGCCGCCAGCATTGCGAGGACATCACGGTCACGGTGAAACTGCTCGATGGCGAGGCCAAAGCCGCCAGCATTTCCTACGTCATCGAATTTCCCGACTGGGATCCGGCAGGATACGTGATGATTCCGGGCGCGGTCTATAACGGCAACCGCTTCGAGGTCTCCGCGCAGGTTTACCCGCCTCTCTGGCGCGAAAAATCGCAGTTTCGCGTCGATATGCCGATCACGATCACCGACCAACCGCGACTCAACCAAGATGGCACCCCAGGGAAAATCGAACTGGATACCGGTGCCAGTTCGACCCCAGCGATGGGATTGCGCACGGTGGATGGTCGCGGGTTTCTGCTGCTGACCAAGCAACAATGCGAATTCGGCAATCTCGGCTACACCATCGAGGAACAACCTGCCGAGAAACGGCTGCGGCTTGTGGTGACGGCCCCGCGTTCCCGTTCCAAGATTCCAGGCATGATGGGATTCGGTGGTGGCGATCCGCCGCGCGACTGGAAGACCGGCGATGCCGTCACGCTCCGCATGCGTAGCTGGAAATTTCCTGCACCGGCCATTCAATCGCTGTTCGACCGGTTTTGCGAATCCCGCAAGGACCTGGAGCCATCGGCTCCGTCCAATGAGATTCCGTTCAGTGTCGCCTGGCAGTTGCTGGAAGATAAGTTCAACCGTCACAATTGGAATGAGAACCTCGGGTTCTACTGTCACGGCAATACCAACGCCGGTTCCAGACCGTTATATGATTACTGGCAGCTCGGCTGGGTCTCGGGTGGCATCAACACCATCCCAAATTTGCTGCAAGGCAATGATCTCTCACGTTCCCGCGCCCAGCGGACGCTGGATTTTATGTTCACGAAAACCCCGGCCAAATCCGGCTTCTGGTATGGCTCCAGCAACGGCAAAGAGTTTTACGGCGATGCCTTCGGTGAGCCGCATCCGCACCATCTCAGCATGGTCCGCAAGCAGGCGGATGGTCTCGCTTATGGCATGAAACAGCTCCTCTTGATGCGGGAACAAAAGACCCCCGTGCCGCCCGCCTGGGAATCCTCCGCCCGCGGCCTGGCAGATGCGTTCATCCGTCATTGGCAGAAATACGGCCAACTCGGCCAGTTCATCGACATCGAAACCAGTGACATCCTCGTCGGTGGATCTACCGCCGGGGCGCATGCTCCCGCCGGATTAGTGCGTGCCGCAAACTATTTCCGCGATTCAAAATACCTGAAAGCCGCCGAGGAAATCGGCCGACATTTCCTGAAGAATGATTTGCAAAACGGCGTCACCACCGGTGGTCCGGGCGAAGCCATGGCCGCGCCCGACAGTGAGTCGGCCTTTGCCCTGGCGGAATCGTTTGTCGAACTCCATCAAGCAACCGGCAAACCCGAATGGGCAAAGGCCGCGAGCGCCGCCGCCCGTCAGTGCGCCTCCTGGGTGGTCAGTTATGATTACCATTTCCCGGAAAATTCCACCCTCGGCCAAGCCAAGGCACACGCCACCGGTGCAGTCTTGGCAAACGTGCAAAACAAACACGGGGCACCCGCCATCTGTGCGCTTTCCGGCGATAGTTTGTTCAAACTCTGGCGTGCCACCGGCGATGAAACCGCGCTGGACCTCGTCCGCGACATCGCCCACGGCATGCCGCAATACGTCTCGCGTCCCGACCGTCCGCTCGGCACCATCCCGGCGGGATGGATGTGCGAAAGGGTCAACCTCAGCGACTGGGAAGGTGCAATCAACGTCGGCGGCAACGTCACCTTCAGCGCGGTCTGGTGCGAAAACGCGATGATCCTCACCACCGCCGAAATCCCCGGAATCTACGTGAACACCGATACCAAGCGGGTGATCGTTTTTGATCACGTCACCGCCAAACTCGATGGCGACAAACTGGTCGTTCACAACCCGACCCAATTCGCTGCCAACGTCAAAATTCTGATCGAAAACAAGACCGCCGCCGCCCGTCCCCTAGGCGTCTGGACACTCAAAAATGCCAAGCCCCTCGCCGTCCCCGCCGGTGGCAACGCGGAAATGACAATCAACATGAAATTGAAACCATAATTGTAACATGTATCTACTATCCAACAAATTCTGTAAAATGATTTGCGCAAGTTCATTCGCCTTGTGGCCGCGAAGGGCAGCCATTCCGCTTCTGTCCTGCGTCGTCACCCTGTCATCATTCGCCCGTGGAGCATTGCTCACGGAATCCACTACGGAGCCATTGCTGCCAAAGGTCACGGCGGCGGGAAGCGTGGATATTTCCACCTCCGCAGGTAAGGCTCTGAAAAACTGCCGACCCTACCTCGCCAGCAAAATCGCCGGCTCCGACGCCTGGAAGGAGGAATTTTCCACTTACCGCGTGGTTTCCAAAAAGAACGGTGCCCTCGTTCTCGAAGCAGCGTTTGAAAAAGCAAAGGCCACCGTCACGATCCGCCGCGACGCCGCAGGACGCTTGCAGTTCTCCGGCAA
>JBIHZT010000052.1:0-11570 GCA_044240265.1 Luteolibacter sp.
TCGCCCACGCCGTCAAATAATCCTAACCCTCTCCCAAAATGACCGCCACCACTACTCAAAGCGCCACCGGCCGCCGCAAAACCGCTGTCGCCCGCGTCTGGATGACCGAAGGCACCGGCCAGATCACCATCAATGGCCGCAGCTTCGAAGAATACCTGCCGACCATCGAGCTCCAGAACAATGTTCTCGCGCCGTTCCTCGCGCTCTCGCTCTCCAACAAGTTCGACCTCAACGTCGTCGTCAAGGGCGGTGGCAAGCAGTCGCAAGCGATCGCGATCCGCCACGCGATCTCCCGTTCGCTCACCTTAGTGGATCCCGAGCACCGCAAGGTGATCAAGCCACTCGGCTACCTCACTCGTGACCCACGGATGAAGGAACGGAAAAAGCCAGGTCAACCGGGTGCCCGCGCGCGCTTCCAGTTCTCCAAGCGTTAATCTTCCTGGATTTCTCAAAAACCGCACTCCTCACCGGGTGCGGTTTTTTATTTAAAAGTAGTCCAGGACTTCAGTCCGCTCTTCGAAATCATTGAAGAACGGACTGAAGTCCTGAACTACTTTTTCACACGATCTTCAACCGCGCCAAGTCCTGCGTGTCGATCAGCCCGACGGGCTTCCCGTCTGCATCAAGCACCACGATGTCGTCGATCCGGTTTTCCCCAAGCGTCTTAAGTACCTCCACCGCCAGCGAATCCGCCCGCACGGTGATCGGCTTGCGCGTCATCAACTGAGCCACCGGTTTCTCACCCAACAACGGATCGTTCCGGAAGCTCCGGGCGAAGTCGCCGTGAGTGAAAATCCCCGCCAGGCGGCCATCCGCATTGAGAATCAGGCAGGCCCCGGCGCGCGCACGGTTCATCGAATCCAGCGCGGCGAATACATTTCCATCCTCCGCCACGGTCGGCAACTCGGCATCCACCCGCATGATGTCGGAAACCCGCGTGAGCAGCGCACGCCCCAATGAGCCGCCAGGGTGGAAGCGGGCGAAGTCTTCTTCCGTAAATCCACGCGATTCCAGCAAAACCATCGCCAGAGTGTCGCCCATCACCAGCATGGCGGTGGACGAGGAAGTCGGTGCCAGATTCAGCGGACACGCCTCGCGCTCGACAGAGGTATCCAGCATTACCTCGCTGAAGCGGGCCAGCGAGGACGCCGGATTTCCGGTCAGCGCGATGAGCTTCACGTCGAAGCGCTTGATGAACGGCAGCAGATCCATCAGCTCGCGGGTCTCGCCGGAGTAGGAGAGCACCATCACCGCGTCGCCGTCGGAGAGCAGGCCGAGATCGCCGTGGAGGGCGTTTTGCGAATCGAGCACCACGGCGGTCGCGCCGGTGGAATTGAGCGTGGCGGCGATTTTGTGGCCGATGTTTCCGGATTTCCCCACCCCGACGACCACGATTTTCCCGCGGTTCTGAAGGGTGTCTTGGAGAATCCCCACCGCGTCGATCAAGCTCTGGTCAAGATTCACCGACATCCGGCGGAGACCATCGATTTCCGTTTCTATCACGCAGCGGGCGCGCGCCAAGTAGTCCATGCGCCATCACAACCCCGGAACCAGCGGCTTGGCAAGCGTCGCGGCGCACCGAAGACTCAACCGTCCTTTCCCCTCGCCATTCGTCCCGGCCGCATGCAGGATTTACGCATGAAATCCCTGCTCACCCTCGTTTTTCTCACCGGCCTTGCGATGACCGCCGCTACGGCCTCGACGATCATGATCGTCCCGATCTTCGAACCCCTGAGCCTGCACGGATCCGATGGCGACGGGGCCGCTTCCGAAATCGGCGAGGCCCTGCAGGCGTCCGTGATGCCGCGCCCCATGGCCCTCACCGGAGCCTTCCCGGAAGTGCTGGTGGACGCCATCCGCAGCCCGCACCTCATCCCGACGAACAACCCGAACTACAAGGTCCAGGAAACCAACCTGCTCGTGCTGTGCAACATCGGCATCAATGGGGAAATCATCGACAACGTGCTCACCGTGAAGCTGGACGTCGCCCAACTGGCCATCCCGGCCGACGTCGATCTTACCACCCGCCAAATTCTCAAGCTCAGCATCATCGCCGTCCGCAAAACCCTGGAGGAATACCAGCATCCCCAGACCCAGCCACTCGCGGTGTCCATCATCATTGAGGGCACCGACGACGCCAAAGCCAGCCTGCGCGATCTCGGGACGAAGTTCTCCATCCCCGAACCGGCCGCTACGAATTGATTCCGTGTTTTCCCTTTCCAACGAGGGCCGGTTTCCGCTTTCATCCGGCAGCCCCAATCACGTATGCCGAACCGCCCTAAAGATCCCCGCCCATTCAAACGCGCCATTCTCAAACTCAGCGGTGAAGCCCTCCGCGGACCCGGCTCACGGGACAATATTTCGCCGGAAATCGTGGACCGCATCGCCCTCGAAATCCGCGAGGCCGTGCAAGGCGGGCTTCAGCTCGGCATCGTCGTCGGCGGTGGGAATTTCTGGCGCGGCGCAAGCGCCTCCGCCCGTGGCATGGACCGCGCGACCGCCGATTACGTCGGCATGCTCGCCACGGTCATGAACGCGCTCGCCCTCGAAGGCGCGCTCGAACACCACGGCGTCTCCTGCGCGGTGCAGTCCGCCATCGAGATGAAAAACGTCGCGGAAACCTTCATCCGCCGGAAAGCGGAACGCCAACTCGACGAGGGCCGCGTGGTCATTTTCGCCGCCGGCACCGGCAATCCATTCTTCTCCACCGACACCACCGCCGCCCTCCGCGCCAGCGAAATGGGTGCCGACGTGATCCTCAAGGCCACCCAGGTGGACGGCGTTTATAATAGCGATCCGCGCGACAATCCGGACGCCGTCCGCTACGAGACCGTCACCTTCCAGGAATGCCTTTCCAAGCGCCTCAGCGTGATGGACGCCACCGCCTTCAGCCTGTGCATGGACAATCACGTGCCGATCATCGTCTTCGACCTCGGCCCGCACGGAAACCTCTCCCACGCCCTCCGCGGCCAGCCCATCGGCACGCTCGTCCACGGCGAATAAATCTCAAATCTCCAATTCCAAATTTCCCCATGGACCCCGAAGAAGCCATTTTCGAAGTCGAGGACGCGATGAACAAATGCGTCGAGTATCTCATCCACGAGTTCGCCGGAGTGCGCACCGGCAAGGCAAGCCCGGCCTTGATTGAAAACCTCGACGTGCTCGTGCACGCCTACGGAGCTGTTTCCAAGCTCAAGAGCCTCGCCATCATCAACTCGCCCGAGCCACGGATGCTCGTGGTCCAGCCCTTCGATCCCGCCACCACCCGCGACATCGAGCGCGCGATCCGCGAGTGCAAGCTCGGCCTCAACCCCGCCGCAGCCGACCGCTCCATCCGCGTGCCCATCCCCGAGCTCTCCGAAGAGCGCCGCCGCGACATGGTGAAGATGATCAAACAACTCGCCGAAGAAGCGAAAGTCCGCCTCCGCGCCGCCCGCAAGGACGGCATGGACGCCGCCAAGAAAATGAAGGCGGACAACGTGATCACCGAAGACGGTCAGAAGGTTTTCGAAAAGGAAGTCCAGGACCTGACGAACAAATACACCAAGAAGATCGAGGAATCCGCCGTCGCCAAGGAAGCGGACCTGATGAAAGTGTGATCCAATCGCAGGGCGCGATTCATTCCCCGTTACCATGGGCCCATCATTTCCGCCAAACCCTCTGCAACCCGCTTCCCCAGCCCCAGCCAAGCCACCCGGACGCCTGATCGTCCTGGAAGGCATCGACGGCACCGGCAAATCCACCCAGACCCGGCGCCTGGGCGAGTGGTTCGCCTCGCAAGGCCGCGAGGTGGTGCTCAGCCGCGAACCGACCGCCGGACCGTGGGGGAAAAAACTCCGCGAGACCGCCGCCACCGGCCGGCTATCGCCCGGAGACGAACTGCAATATTTCCTCAACGACCGCCGCCAGCATGTGGAGGAGTTGATCGCGCCATCACTCGCCGCCGGCAAGGTCGTGATTCTGGATCGCTATTACTTCTCGACGATGGCCTACCAAGGCTGCCGCGGGTTTGACCCGGCGGAGATCCGCAGGAAAAACGAGGAATTCGCTCCTGTCCCGGATTTACTGCTCATCATGGATCTGGACGTGGACAGCTCGCTGGAGCGCATCGGCGCGCGCGGCGACACGGCCAATGAGTTTGAAAAACGCGAGAGCCTCGAACATTGCCGGGAAATTTTCCTGTCGCTCAAGGACGAGCCTTTCGTCCGGGTCATCGACAGTTCCGGAAGCCTGGATGACGTCGCGCGGCGGATCCGCGATGTGGTCGCCACGACCGTCATCGCTGCGCAGGACGATAATCAGGCTTGAGAACCGGCAGACGCCGGAATAGCTTGCGAACGAATTTGAAGGGCAGGTCGGATGGTGGCACTTCCTCTGCTGACTGCATTTGAATTTCAAAACCAGCCGCCCTTGACCCATCGATGAATTTCCGCGTTACGTGCGAGCTTGATTACACGCTTCAAGATCCGGCCACCTTCCTGTTCGCCCTTCAGTGCATTGAGACGAGCGGGCAGCACGTCCTCGGCGAGTCGCTGGCGTTCACTCCATTCATCGCCGCCGAGGCGTTGTCCATCCCGGGTGGGATGAACCGCTTTTCACGGATCAAGACGCTTAATCCCGGCCTGCTCGGCGTCATCTATCAGGCAGATGTCGGCATCAGTCCGCGGACCTTTCCCGTGCGCCTGCTCAAGACCGTGGACCCCGGCAGCGTAGGCCCGGAAATCCTGCCCTATCTTTTTCCCAGCCGTTACTGCCAGTCCGACCGGCTCCGGCAAATGAGCAAGGAGCTCTTCGGACACCTGCGGACCCCCTACACCATCGCCGCGGCGGTGAGCGACTGGGTCTTCGAGAACATCGCCTACGTCAGCGGCAGCTCCGGCGAGAACTGCTCCACCATCGACACGCTCGAGCAGCGGCAGGGCGTCTGCCGGGATTTCGCGCATCTGGGAATCTCCTTCTGCCGGGCGCTCAACGTGCCGGCGCGCTACACCACCTGTTACGCCTATCAGCTCGTGCCGCAGGATTTCCACGCCTGTTTCGAGGTCTTCATCGGCGGCTCATGGTACCTGTTCGACGCCACCCGGTTGGTGCCGCTCAACGGTCTGATCCGCATCGCCACCGGCCGCGACGCGGCGGACGCGGCGGTCTGCACGATTTTTGGAAATCCCGAGCTCACCCGCAGCATGGTGGCCTGTGAATGCACCGACCCGGAGTTCACTCCAGTGACCCACGACAGCCTGGCCGCGCGCAACGAAGTCATCTTTCTGCCCTGACTCCGGCCCCGCACATTCCCCCTTGAATCCCGCGGCATCCCGCAGAACACTGCGCCCGTCCATGGCCACCGCAACTTCTCCCGATCCCACCTTCCCCGACTCCACCGGCCACTTCGGCCAATTCGGCGGCATGTTCGTCCCGGAAACCTTGATGGCCCCGCTCCAAGAGCTCGCCACCGCCTACGCTGCCGCCAAGGCCGACCCGAGTTTCCAAGCCGAGCTCGACGATCTCCTCCACAACTACTGCGGCCGCCCCACCCCGCTCTATTTTGCCGAGCGCTGGACCGAACTGCTCGGCGGCGCGAAAATCTACCTCAAGCGCGAGGACCTGCTCCACACCGGAGCCCACAAGATCAACAACGCCATCGGTCAGATCCTGCTCGCCAAGCGCCTCGGGAAAAAACGCATCATCGCGGAAACCGGTGCCGGCCAGCACGGCGTGGCCACCGCGACCGTCTGCGCCCGCTTCGGCATGGAATGCGTCGTTTACATGGGCAAAGTGGACATGGAGCGCCAGGCCCTCAACGTCGCCCGCATGCGGCTGATGGGTGCCGAAGTCCGCGCCGTCACCGCCGGCCAGGCTACGCTCAAGGAAGCCGTGAACGAAGCCATGCGCGACTGGGTCGCCACCGTCGACCACACCCACTACATCCTCGGCTCCGCGCTCGGCTCGCATCCGTTTCCCATGATCGTCCGGGATTTCCACCGCGTCATCGGCGTGGAGGCCCGCCAACAGATTCTCGAAAAAGAAGGCCGCCTGCCAAACCTGCTAGTCGCCTGCGTCGGCGGCGGCTCGAATGCCATGGGCCTCTTCCATCCGTTTCTCCAGGACGAGGACGTCCGCATGGTCGGCGTGGAAGCTGGTGGCGACGGCATCATCCCGGAGCGCCACGCCGCGCGCTTCCAAGGCGGAAAACTTGGCGTGCTCCAAGGCACCAAGACCTGGTTGTTAGCCAATGGCGACGGCCAGATCGAGCTTACCCACTCCGTGTCCGCCGGCCTCGACTACGCCGCCGTCGGCCCCGAGCATGCTTATCTCCAGGATATCGGCCGCGTCGAATACACCTACGCCACCGACGACGAGGCGCTCGCCGCCTTCAAGGAACTCGCTTACAGCGAGGGCATCATCCCCGCGCTGGAAAGCGCCCATGCCATGGCCTACATTTCGAAGATCGCCGGCAGCCTGCCGAAGGACTGCATCCTCATCGCCAACCTATCCGGCCGCGGCGACAAGGACGTGGAACAGGCGTCGAAGTATCTGTTGTCACCCCTCTGATCACCGGGGGGATTGACGTCATCCCGGAATCCCGTCACGGTCCTGACTTTCATGAAAAACCCTGTATCATTGGTATTGGCCGCACTTTCCGTCGGCTCGACCCAGGCGGTCTCGCTGATCAACCTGAATTTCACCGGGCCGATGTCCGCCATCGAGCAGCAAACCTTTATCGATGCCGCCGACTATTGGAACTCGGCCATCACCGGCTACGACCTGACCTACAATTACAACGGCCAAGTCACCCCCCACGGACTGACGATCAACGCGTCCCTCCCCGCCATCGACGGAATCAACGGCATCCTTGGCCAAGCCGGATGGGATTCCGCAACCTATTACGACAACAATCCCGTCGGACAACCGACTGTGGCGCTTTATTACGCGACTGCCGGAACCATGGAGTTCGACTCCGCTGATGTCGCAGCCTTGGTGGCTAACAACACATTTTACAGCGTGGTGCTCCATGAAATGGCACACGTGCTTGGTATTGGAACGCTCTGGACCTTCAACACCAATCTCAACGGCACGACTTACGATCTCTACACGGTCGGCTCCGGCCAATACAAAGGCGCCAACGCCCTGAGCCAATGGCAGACCGAGTTCAACCAACCCTCGGCCACCTACGTCCCTGTCGAACTCGGCGGCGGTGCCGGCACGGCGAATGGACACTGGGATGAAGTTGACGGTGGCGCCGGCACGACCGGAATCGTGAGTGTGGACAATGGCATGGACTTCTCAAAAGAACTGATGACCGGCTGGGCGTCGAACACGTTTTTCGTCAGCCGCACCACCTTGGGCGGACTCGATGACCTCGGCTACATCGTGGATTATTCCAAGGCTGGCGTCGTGAACCACATCGTCACGGTGCCGGAATGGTCGAGCACGGGCCTCTTACTGCTAGGCTCTGGACTAATGGTCCGGCGGCGGCGCTGAAGCGAGCAAACACAAGCGGCGTCTCCCTTTACCTGAAAAGCCGGGGGGAACCTGAGGGCTAACGCTTATCTCGCTTCATCGCGGAAAATAACCGCCACGTCGTTGCCCACGATACGGAAGATAACGGTGGTGTCCTCGCCACCATTGCTTTCACCCGTCACCTCGCAAGCCACGCACCGTTCAGGATCGCCGCGTCCCGGTTCGCCAAACGAAGGCCTAAAGTCGGCGAGAATGGAGTTCGCGATCCCCGCAGGCGGCGTGCTCGTGGTGAGCAACGGAACCGCTGGAACTGAAGCCGCGTTCAAGACCGCTTGGAATCTCGGCGGCGATGTCAGCGTAGTGGCCACCGGCGGCCCCGGTCTTGGCGGAAACGATGCCGTCATCGTCTTCGACGCGTCCAACAACGTCATCGTTCCTCTCGGCGAAAAAGACTACAGCTCACTGCTCGCGGACTTCAGCGACCAGGACCGCGGCATCAACCTTGCAACTGGCAAACCAGTCTCCGGCCTCTACATGCCGGACGCCATCACCTCCTTCAGCGCGGGTGGAAACACCTACTACATCACCGCCAACGAAGGTGACAGCCGAAATGATTTCCAAACCGAAACCACCACCGTCGCCAACGCCGGTGATGACCTTGATGACACGCTCTTCCCTAACGAAGCAGCCCTCAAGGCCAACACCAGCCTCGGCCGCCTCGTCGTTTCCAACTCGCTAGGCCTCCGCGGCGACGGCGACATCGACCGCATCCTCTCCTACGGCGGACACTCGATCTCGATCCTCGATTCCACCGGCACCCGCATCTACGGCATCTCGAAGCAAGCTTCCCGAAAACCGAGGGCAAGGAGTTCTATCGCCTTGCTCTGCCCCAGTGATCGCCTGAGAGCGCTTCGCCCCCCGTCCGGTTCGTCCGGGTGGGGTTTTTCATTCTCCTAACTCATCATCGCCTTGGTGCTGGGCTCCCATTTCAAGCCCCAGTCACGCATCGCCTCCAACACCGGTGCGAGTGCCCGGCCCTTCTCCGTAAGTCGGTAGCCGAAGCGCATCGTCCCATCCTCGGCCGGCACCTGCTCGGCCAAACCTTGGCGAAGCAGTCGATTGAGGCGGTCACTGAGGATATTGGTGGGAATGCCCTCGGGTGATGCCGTGAAATCCTTGAACCGCGAACGTCCGAACATCAGGTCGCGGATGACCAGAAGCGTCCAACGGTCACCGCAGACATCCAGCACGCAGGCAACCGGACAGGGCGAACGGAGGAGATCGCCCGCCTTGTTCTTCAGCTGCTTGGATGGGTCCTTGGCCATGGAAAACCCATGGCAGGAAATTCACTTGCATTCCACAAGTAGTTTACTTGCACTTTGAAAGCATTTTCATCATCACCTTGTCCATGAACGAACCCGCTCTCTCGCCTCCCGGCGCAGGACTCCCGTTTCCCGAAAACCTCATCGCCCGCGTCTTGTTAGGACTGAAACGCCTCACGGGAAACAGCGGCGCCTTCACTACCCATTTCATCCGGGAACGCGAGGCGATCCGCGGTTTGATCGACAGCCGAGATGAAGCGGGCCTCGCCCGCCGGGTTCTGATTCCCCGGCCGCGGGGCTTGGAAGACAGCAGCAGGTATTGGTCCGTCTTGATGACGCTCGATCACCTCCGCATCGTTCATCACGCGTTCATCGGCGTGATCGGAACACTCGCCAAGGAACAAGTCCCGGAAGGCGAAGCGAGCACCGCCGCGGTGAAGCCGGATCCGGCGGTGACGCTGGAGGTCATCGGCGAATACGAAGCCTCGTGCGATGCCTTGCTTGCCACGATCGAGGCCGTGGAAAATTTCAAAACCCGGACACGCTTTCCCCACCCATGGTTTGGCCCGATGGACGCGCACGGCTGGCACGCACTTGCCGGCGGCCACATGAGCATCCACCGCGTGCAGATCGAGCGGATCATCCGCGGACTCTAGCGGCGCGGTCGTCAGGCATTCGCCACGCGCAAAGTGTTGACCTGCGCGGGAATCCCTGCCACGTCGGCGGTGAGATGTTTTCCACCGTCGTCCTCCGAGCCAAAGTTGCTGTCGCCATGATTTGGCGGCATGCGATGGCGCACGGAGACTGAACGCGGGAAACGCCCCACTTCACCCCACTCTCCGGAACGCCCGTCCCACGGCCGGTTCCGGGAGTCTCAAGTGAGTCCCGCCTGTCGCCCGGACGTTCCGGTTTCCACTAGAAACCGACATGCACTTGAAAAGCGATGACTCCTTGGACCGCCGCAGCGTGATGCTCATGCTGAGCTCGGTGGTCCTGTTCGCCGCGAACACGCTGATGATCCGCGCCGTGGCGCAGCACACGCCGGCGGCGGATGGCTGGGTGGCGATCATTTTCCGCGGAGCCGTCGGGCTGGCGGTGGTTTACGCGCTTTTCGGGCGGGGCCGCGGGCTGGATCCTCATCGACAACCTATCAGACCGCGGCGACAAGGACGTGGAACAGGCGTCGAAGTATCTGCTCTGAGCCGGACCGTTCCGTAGGCCCTATCGAAAAATCAGTCGGTTTTGCGGGACTTCTTCGGCTTTTTTCTCGCCGTTTTCTTGAGATCCGCCTTGAGGATTCTCACTCGCTCCTTCGCCTGGCTCGCGGCTTTTCGCGCGAGCTTGACTGCCGCTTTAGCTTGCTTGAGATCGGCTTTCGCCGCCTGCAACTGGGTGCGCTTGTCATCGGCCGGCTGGTTTTCAGATAGATCGTTCATGGGAATCGGTTATTCACATCCGGCTGACTTGAAACATGCAAGCCGACCAGAAATTTGATGTGACGCGACTGTCACCCGCTGACGGAACGCCGGGCAATCTCGCAATTGTGACAATTCACGGCAGGTGGAAGATCGGTCCGCAAATCGGACACTTGAAGCAATCTCGTAAGAAATGAGCCGTGCCAACTTCCCGGGTGACAAGTCGGTCACACGGGTGAATTTTTCGTAACAGGATTTCCGTTGGGTGGGATCGCCTGGTTCATAGCGTGCCGATGCTTCTCAAACATCGGCAACCATGAAACCACGAAAACTCCACTTCCAGATCGCGGCCCTCTGCTTGGGCGGACTCGCGGCATCCACCCCGCTCGCACAGGCGGACATCATCATCACCGAGGTCAACTCCAACTCGAACAGCGGCGACTTCTTCGAGCTCCATAACACCGGAGCCTCCACGGTGGATCTCACCGGCTGGAAATGGGACGACGACTCCCTAACTCCCGCATCGGGCGCCACCTTCGGCAGCGTCTCGATCCCCGCAGGCGGCGTGCTCGTGGTGAGCAACGGAACCGCCGGAACCGAAGCCGCCTTCAAAACGGCATGGAACCTTGGCGGCGATGTCAGCGTGGTGGCCACCGGCGGCCCCGGTCTTGGCGGAAACGATGCCGTCATCGTCTTCGACGCGTCCAACAACATCATCGCGTCGTTCAACTACAAGAGCGCCGCGTTCACCGCCAACTCGATCACCTTGCAGCCCTTCGCCCGCCCCGGCGCGGCAGCCCCGCTCGGCGGCCATGCCGGACCTTCCGCCGGCTCGACCTTCGGCGATGCGTTTTCCGCCGTGTGGGACGGAGTTTCCACCGCCAGCCCGGTGTATGTCCCGGCAACCTTCGGCAGCCTTCAGGTCCGGTCGCAATCCGGATCGCTCACAAGCATCGGCTCACCCGGAACTAACGGGCTTTTTCCAGTCGCTAACATTCCGCCAACGCCTCCCGTCATCACGGCGGATGCCTCCGTCGTTCCAGCAGGCGAACTCCGTATGCGGAAAATTTCATCGATGAGCCTCTTCGGTTCGGAAATCTCGTCATACGATGCGGCCAGCAAGCGGATGTTCGTCACCTCCAACTTCGGTCTCCAGATCGTGGACGCGAGCAATCCCGCCTCGCCGCAGTTGCTCAGCATCGTGGATTTCAAGTCCCCCGCGATCGGTCTCAATAGCAACGATGTCACCAGCGTGGACGTCTCCAACGGCAAGGTCGCTGTCGCCGTGCCTAACACCACCAAGGACCTTCCCGGCCACGTCGTCTTTCTCAACGCAGCGGACGGCTCCTTCATCAGCAAAGTGCAGGTCGGCGTG
>JBIHZT010000514.1:0-3307 GCA_044240265.1 Luteolibacter sp.
TGACTTCCAAGTATTTCTACGCGAAGTTCTATCAATACGAAGCGCTGAGCGGTGAGTCTTCGGCCGCCGCTTTGGGCGACGGTGTGAAGGTGGTGGCGGATTTCGCCAAGGCGGACCGGATTCTCTCGCTCGACTGCGACTTCGCCGGGACGGACAACCAGGGTCCGGTGACAGCATTCTTCGACCGCCGCAAGCCGGAAGGCAAAGGCTACGATGCCAAGCCGGACGCTTCGAAAATGAACCGTCTTTATTCGGTGGAAGCTGCGTTCACCCTCACGGGTGGCATGGCGGATCACCGCCTGCGTGTTTCTCCCAGCCAAGTTACCGCCGTCGCCGCACAAATCGCCCGCTCTCTCGGTGTGAAGGCCGGCGTGGCCATCGTTTCGCCGGAATTGTCCGATCCGAAGCACGTCGCCTGGGTCAACGCGCTCGTCGAGGATCTCAAGGAAAACGCCGGCAAATCGCTGGTTCTCGCCGGATCGCGCCAATCCCTCTCCGTGCACCTTTTGGCCCATGCGATCAATGTCGCGCTTGGCAACATCGGCGAGGGTAAGCCTTTGCTCGCGGTTCAAACCGAAACCAAGGGACTCGGCAATCTCACCGCTCTCAAGGCGGACATCGACTCTAAGGCGATCGACACACTCGTCATTCTCACTCCCTCGAACCCGATTTATGATGCCCCTGCGGATCTTAAAATCGCTGAGTCATTCGCGACGCTGAAGACCAGCATCCACCTCGGCATGCGGACCGATGCGACCGCGCACGCGGCCAAGTGGCACGTGCCCGCCGCGCACTATTTGGAATCCTGGTCGGACGCCCGCAGCGCCCGAGGCACCTACACTGTGGTGCAGCCAATGATCCTGCCGCTCTACAAGGATTGTGTTTCCGAGTTGGAACTGCTACTCGCCCTGCTTTCCGAAGATGGCAGGCTCCTCAGTGGCGAAGGCGAAAAGGGTGCGGCATCGCCCGCTTATACCGCAGTGCGCGCCACTTTTTCCGTCGTCGGCGGGGAAGGGGACGCCGCTTGGAAAAAGCTGCTGCGTGACGGATTCTTCGCCGGATCCACCTATCCGTCGGCCAGCCCGGCTCCCCGCGCTGATGCGTCCGCGCCGCTGGTTGCGACTTTGCCAACCAAGGATTCGCTCGAAGTGATCTTTGCCACAGATTCTTCGATCTTCGACGGACGCTGGATTGACAACGGCTGGCTTCAGGAAGCTCCCGATCCGATTTCCAAACTAACCTGGGACAACGTCGCGCTGGTCGCGCCGAAGACCGCCAAGGAACTCGGCATCTACGACCAGATCATCCAGCTCGAAACGGACTTCGCCTCGCGCTCGCCTGACGACGAGGCCCAAAACCGCACCTCGCCGATGATCAGCGTGGTGGTGAACGGCCAGACACTGGAAATTCCGGTGCTCGTCTCATTCGGTCAGGCGGAAAACACCTTGGTCATCCCGCTCGGCTACGGCCAGGGATTCGACGAGAACGACGAACTCAAGCGCGGTCCGAAAAACGCGACCCACGTCGGCCTCGTCGGTGTGAACCGCGGCTTCAACGCCTATCCGCTGCGCACGGTGGCCACGTCTTATTTCGCCACCGGCGCGATGGCGACTCCGACTGGCAAGCGCTACTCGGTCGCCCTGACACAGGAGCACAACGCCATGTATGGCCGCGCCCTTGCCCGCGAGGTTTCCACTCAGGACGACGAAGTAAAAGGAACCTTCGCCTCGCAATTGGCCGACGTTCCAAAGCAAGGCAACGATTCGCACGCTCCACCTAACGTCTCGCTCTACAAGCCGGAAGATCGCGCGGGTAAGACTCTGCTCAGCGACACCCTTCATCAGTGGGGCATGTCGATCGACCTTTCCTCCTGCATGGGTTGCAACTCCTGCCTCGTGGCCTGCCAGTCCGAGAACAACATCCCGATCGTTGGCAAGAAGCAGGTCGCCATGGGCCGCGAAATGCACTGGATCCGCATGGACCGCTATTTCGCCGCGCAGAAGGACAACACCTTCGACGAGGACAATCCGGCACTCGTCCCGCAACCGGTCGCTTGCGTCCAGTGCGAGTCCGCGCCTTGCGAAACGGTCTGCCCGGTGAACGCCACAATCCACACGGAAGACGGCCTCAACGCGATGGCCTACAACCGCTGCATCGGTACCCGTTATTGCGCGAACAACTGCCCTTACAAGGCGCGCCGCTTCAACTACTTCGACTACAACAAGCGCAACCCGCTCATCGCCCACAACCTTTACAAAGGTCCGTTCGGCGAGAAGCAGGTCGGCGAGGCTCCGCACCTTCAGAAGAATCCGAACGTCACCGTCCGCATGCGCGGCGTGATGGAAAAGTGCACCTACTGCGTCCAGCGCCTGCAAGACGCGGTGATCCGCCAGAAGCGTGGTCAGAAACAAGAAGCGCTCGTCGCCGGCAAGCCATCCACCGAGATGACCGTCAACACGAACACCCTCCGCATCCCGGTGGATTCGGTGAAGACCGCTTGCCAAGACGCCTGCCCGGCCAACGCCATCACTTTTGGCAACCTTCTCGACGAGGAAAAATCCACGCTCGGCCGCAGCAAGCGCATCGAGCGGAATTACGACCTCCTCAACTACATCGGCACCCGCCCGCGGACCAGTTACCTGGCACGCGTCAAGAACCCGAATCCGAAAATGCCGGACGCCAAGTTCATCGGCAAGGCGACCGTCCACATGGTCTGATTTCCGTATTTCAGCTTTTCAGTATTTCAGCATTTACCCCACCATGGCATCCACCACCCATACCGCACCTGAGACGCACACCGGAGTGAAAATCCCGGTGCTTGAGCGCGAAAAGCTCATCCTCAGCGGGCGTTCCTACCACTGGATCACCGAGCGCATCTGCGGCGTTCTGGAAAACCGGCAGCCGTTCCTCTGGTGGCTGCTGTTCATCCCGTCCGCCCTCATCGCCATGATCGGCGTCGGTGGTGGCCTGACGTATCTCGTTTCCACCGGCGTCGGCGTCTGGGGGATGTCCAACCGCGTGTTTTGGGGCTTTGACATCACGAACTTCGTGTTCTGGATCGGTATCGGCCACGCCGGAACCCTGATCTCCGCGGTGCTCTTCCTCACGCGGCAAAACTGGCGGACGTCCATCAACCGCGCGGCGGAGGCGATGACGATCTTCGCGGTGATGTGCGCGGGTATTTCCCCGCCTTCCACGTCGGCCGCGTGTGGTTCGCCTGGTTCCTCGCGCCGGTGCCGAACGCCAATGCGATCTGGCAGAACTTCAAGTCGCCTCTCCTCTGGGACGTGTTCGCGGTTTCCACCTA
>JBIHZT010000515.1:0-3306 GCA_044240265.1 Luteolibacter sp.
CGCCCGGTGCACGTCTTCCGCCGACGTCACCGGATGCGGCGAGCCCAGCAAAACCGGGCACTCGCCCTCAGGCACCTGGTCCCGGCCATGCGACCCCTTGACCAGCGAGGCATCCAGCGGAATCACATCCAGCAGGGCCCGCAAACCGAGTTTTTTCTTCAGCAGGAATTTCGCGATCCGCAGCTTGGGAAACGCGATCGCTGGATCAATGAACAACTCGCAAGGGTCATAGCCCGGCTTGCGGTGGATGTCGATGGTCCGCGCGTAGTCCGGCGCGACCGCGTCGTTCTCCCAGAAATAATAAGTGAACCAGGCGTCCGCCGCCGCGATGGCGATGAAGTCGCCGCCGCGCTCCGCCGCGACTCCCCCGCCCCAGAGTTCCGCCGCCGTGCGGACCTCGTCCACGCCGGGCGTCATCTCTAGCAGCGCACGAACCTCGTCCCGCAGCGCCGGGTCGTTCACATAAACATGCGCCACCTGATGATCCGCGATGGCGAACACCCGCGACGCCCCGCAATCGAGCGTTTCCAAACCCAGCTCGTCCTTGATCTGGATCCAACCTTTCGCGCGGAAAATCCGGTTCAAGTGAACCGGTCGCGTCACCGGAGAAATCCCGTATTCGGATAGAACCAGCACCCGGACACCCCGCGCCTCGTAGAAATCGATGAGATCCGTCGTCAGCCTGTCGATTTTCCGCAGTTCCTCCGGAATGTTAGCCGCCAGCGGTCCGTCCTTCTGCAGCGGGTAATCCAGATGCGGCAGATAGACCAGGCTCAGCGTCGGCGAGTGTTTTTCCTCCACCCATTTCGCGGAGGCGGCGATCCACTCGGACGAGGTAATCCCCGCCGCCGGGCCCCAGAAGGCCTGGAATGGAAACGGTCCGAGATCCTTCTTCAACTCGTCCCGCATCTCCATCGGCTGGGTGTGGATGTCAAAAACCTTCCGTCCGTCCGCCGGATACAAAGGCCGCGGCGTGATCGAAAAATCCGCGGTGGAGTGCATGTTATACCACCAGAAAAGCTTGGCGCAGGTGAAGCCCGGAATTTCCCGCCGTAGCTTGTCCCAAAGCTTCTCGCCGCGGACGATGGCATTGCTTTGTTTCCAGAAACGCACTTCCGCGTTTTCCCGGTCATACCAACCGTTTGCCACCACGCCATGTCCAGCGGGCGAGGTGCCGGTCGTGATTGAGGACTGCGCCGTACAGGTCACCGCCGGAAAGGCCGGGGCGTAGGATTGAAGGCCGTGTTTCTCGGCGAACCGGGTCAAGCCCGGCATGTCCGCGCCCAACAGCGACTTGGAAAGTCCAACGAGATTGATAACGGCGAGACGCATGGTGAGGACACCCGGACTTTAAAACGCGATCCGCCGCCACGCCATCATTAAGCGGATCCAGCCTGCGGTTTCATCCGCACGGATTATGGCGTGATGGCGGCGACATCCCTGCTTGCGAGCCAGCCGCGAAGACTCGCACCGGGCACTTCGATGTATTGGTAGTCGCCGTTTTTCGCCCCGAGCCGGACGATGCGCCCCTGGCCCGGAGTGCCCAGCGACTCGGCTTTTTCAAACGGCGACAACCGGACGGTGGCCTCCGTGGACAGCACGATCCCGCGCGCCGCCTCGCCCCGTCGCAGATAGAGCGCGGTACTCCCGGCGAGGATGATGACGCCAGCCAAACCCGCGGCCACCAGCAACCCGCGACGGGGAAATTTCCCGACGCTGGCAATCGCGAGGATGCCAAGAAACAACGCGCCACCCGCCACTAGCCAAGACCATTCGTTCCGGCTCAAGTAGTGGACCACGGCCTCCAGCCAGGGATGCAGCCCGTTTTCTTCGAACGCCGCGGCCGCCTTGCGGGCGAGCGCGAGATTCGCCAGCAGATCCGGATCGCGCGGCGACAGCAAGCGGGCGCGCTCGTAAGCGAGGATGGCCGGGCCGTATTGCTTGAGCTGCTGATAGCTGTTACCGAGATTGTAATAAACCGACGCACGCGGCCCTTCCGCCGCGAGGATTTTTTCATACGCCGCGGCGGCTCCGGCGACGTCACCGGATTTGAACTGCTGGTTCGCCTGATCGAACTCACTGGCGAACACCGAGGAAATGCCCATCAGAAACGATAACAGACCGAGAAGGAGAATTTGATTCATATCAACGGGCGGATGGAGTGAGCGACGCCATCGCCTCATCGAGCAAGGCGCGCCATTGCGGCAGGACTTCGCCGGTGGACTGGCGGTTGTATTCGTGCAGATCCGCCTCGCGGAAAAACCGGGCGACCGGCGAGTCGTCGGAAATGCGGGCGCTCACTTCGGCGAGCGTGATCGCTTGCGCCGGCTGATTCCACATCGCGCCGAGCCGTTGCTGGATGGCCAGCCGCGCGGCCGCGAAATAACCGGTGACATCCCTCGCGGCGGCGCATTTCCCGGCGGTTTCGAGCGCCTCGCGGGTGGCGGCTTCCATCGCGGCGAGGGCACGCCGCTTCGGATCCTCATGGCGGCGGCGGAGCAAATTGAGAATTCCTCCCAGTGCAGCCAGCGCCCCGGCGAACGCCAGAAGTTGATAGAACAAAGGCCGCGACACCAAAGGCACCAACGAACCCACCGGAGAAATTTCCAAATGCTGTCCGATCAATCCCGCACTCTTCTTCGGCTCGGGTGCCTTCACTTCGGGTGCCGCGACGGGCTCGGCATCCACGATGTCCGCTCCAGCCACCTGGATTTTTTTCACCGGACTGGTGATCGTCTTGTAGGCTTCGGCAGCCGGATCGAAATAACTGAAACTGAGCGCGGCATCCTGCGAGCCGCCCTTGCGCGGCACCGCGCTGAATTGGAAGCTCTTGCTACCGGAGAACGACGCTTCATCACCCGCAGCGAACTCCTCCTTGCCGGAATAGGTCTTCCAAGCGTCCGCCGGAATGAGCTCGGGAGCCTTCATCAGCGCGAAATTCCCGGAGCCGCCGAGCTTGGCGATGATCTGTTGGGGCTCGCCGGTTTTCCAGTTGTCGGGGAATTGCGTGCCTTCGAATTTGAAATCACCCACTGCGCCGGTGAATCCATCAGGACGCCCCTCGGTCGGTAACGGGCGCACTTCGATTTCCTGATCCACCGACTTGAGCGTCACATCCTTCTGGACCATCGGCACATTCATCTGGTCGAAGACACTGTCGAAAAACGGATCGTCGAAGGGTCCGCCCATCCGTCGGCGCGGCTGCTTGGGAGCGGCCGTGTCGCGCACCGCCACGGTCGCGTCCACCGAGAGTGACGCCGGATATTTCCCCGCCTTGGTTGCGGAAATCCCGCCGAACCAGGTGAC
>JBIHZT010000053.1:0-11539 GCA_044240265.1 Luteolibacter sp.
CACCTTCGGAAATCCCGCCGCTGCGGATACGACGGTGAGCATCTCGGAAGGCGGCCGCTATGTCCTCCGCTGCACCGCCACCAATACCGCCGTCAGCCGCAGTGCGGATTTGATCATCGACATCGGCCCACCCGCCGATGACGATTTTTCCGGAGCCGTGGCCGTCATCGATGCGGGCACCTCCCCCGTCGCCGCCGCGGGCTTCGTCGCGCAAATGGCGGGCAATGTATCGAATGCCACCTCCACGCTTTGGTCGCTCGTTTCCGGTCCCGGCAGCGTCAGCTTTTCAAATCCGGCGAGTCTCACGACACCCGTCGTTTTCAGCGCGGCCGGAGACTACCTCCTGCGTCTCACCGCCACCAATGCCATCGGCCAGGCATGGCGCGAGCTCGCCGTGACGGTGGTCGCCCTTCCGCCGGGCTTTGAAGCCTGGCAGGCCGCGAATTGGCCCGGCGTCACGGATGCAAACATCATCGGCCCCGCTGCCGATCCCGATGGCGACGGCGCGACCAACGCCGCCGAGTTCCTCGCCGGCACCGATCCCAAATCCAACAGCTCCGTTCCATCCTTCGTCTGGACTCAAACGGCCACCGGTTCCTGGAACGCCCCCGCCGACTGGACTCCTGCGGTGGTTCCGGGCTCCAACGCACTAACAAAACTGGAATTCCTCACCGGCCTCACGCCCGGAGGAAATGTTAGCTCGCAGCACGACCTCGGCGCGTCCTTCACGCTCCAGCGCCTCGCGCTGAATGGCACCGGCACCGGCATCACCACGCTCACTGGCGGTGCCATCGCGTTCGCCACCGGCGGAACGATCGACCTCGGATCCGGCGGCATCCTCTATGACCTCGCCACGCCGCTCGACCTAACCGCTCCGACTCTCATACAAGGTGCCCCGAGCGCCGAAACCCGCTTCAGTGGCGGCCTCGGCGGTGCCGGTCCGCTCACCAAGAACTCCACCGGCACACTGGATATCTCAGGCCCCCACACCCTGGCCGGCGCACTCAACATCAACGCCGGCACCCTCCGCGTCAGCGGCGCGGGAACCAGCAGCGGAGCCATCGCCGTCAAGGGCGGTTCCCTGGCCATCTCCGCAAACGGTTCCATCGCGCCCACCACCGGAGCAGCCCTCACGCTCGGCGGCTCCGCCATCGGAATTTTCACCCACGACAGCTCCGCCCTCAGCCGCTTCGGCTCGATCATTGTCGGCAATGGCAACGACGGAGGCGGAAACTCGACATTCAACCAAAGCGCCGGAACCATCCACGCCACCTCCCTGACCATGAACAATGGCTTTACCGGCGGCGGTGCGGGCGATGTGAACCTCAGCGGCGGCCTGCTCGCCGTGTCCGGTGCGGTCACCCTCTCCAATCAGGTCGCCGGCGACAACCTCTGGAGCACCATGACCGTCAGCGGATCCGGCAACCTCACCGCAGGCGGCGGTCTAAGGCTCACCGGCGCGCCCTCAGCGGGCCGCAACGCCGCCGGCCGCGTCATCCAGAACGGAGGCACCGTCACCGTGGCGGGCGGACTGAACATGGCCCGGACGACCTCCTCCAACACCACACCACGCCGCGGCGAATACCACCTCAACGGCGGCGTGCTGAACGTCAACCAGATCACCCAGGACGCGGGAGCGGACACCTTCGGCACATTCCACTTCAACGGCGGCACCCTCAAGCCCACCGCAAGCTCCTCCACCTTCATGCAGGGCCTCACCACCGCGAACGTGAAGGACGGCGGCGCGAAAATCGACACCGCCGGTTTCGACATCACCATCAGCCAGCCCTTGCTCAAGTTCGCCGGTTCCACCACCGACACCCTCACCAAGGACGGCCCCGGCAAACTCACGCTGGCAGGAACAAACGCCTACACCGGAGCCACCACCGTCAATGCGGGGACACTCAAGGTCAGCGGTTCGCTCGCCGCCACGTCCGTGGAGATCAAAAACAACGCCTCTCTCGCAGGCACCGGCCCGCTTGGCGGCAGCATCACTGTCCGCACCGGCGGCCACCAGACCTTTGAAATCGCCGCCACCGCCGTATCCCAGATCGCCCGGACGATCACCGGTGCGCTGACCTTGGAGGCCGGCAATATCATCGATCTAACTGCTGCCGCTCCATCAGCCATTGGCGGACCGTACATTCTCCTAACGGCCACCGGCGGCATCACCGGCACGCCCGGCAGCGTTACCTTCAGCGGCGTTTCGGGCAGCCTCGTCAAAAACGGCAACAACCTCGAACTCACCGTCACCGCACCCACCGGTTTCGCCGGTTGGGTCTCCACACCCGCCTTCGGCCTGGCGGTCGCAGACCAGGATCCTGCCGATGATCCGGATCAGGACGGCTTGGAGAACCTGCTGGAATTCGTCCTGAACGGAAACCCGTCCATTGCCGATCCCTCCATCCTGCCGGAGCTGGTGGTCACCGCCACGGACTTCGAGTTCACTTTGGCCCGCCGCGACGACTCGCTCAATCCGGAAACCCAACAGACCTTCCAATTCGGCTCGGATTTGTCCGGTTGGACGCCCATCGCGATCCCGACCGGTCCCGGAGTGGTCAGTGTGCCGCCCGCTACCGTCACCGTGACGCCCGGCACCCCGGCCGATTCGGTGAAAGTCAGCATCCCGAAAACCTCAGCCACAGATGGCAAACTCTTCGGCCGCCTGAAAGTCCTAAAGCCCTGAAGCCCTCGGCCGATTTCCCTCCTGAACATCCCTCGTTCGAGGGATAGCGGAAAGCCCCGTGTTCTGCCAGCGTTTGCCAGCATCCTTAGTGGTAGTGCCAAGATCCTCGGCCCCACCGCTTTGCGCTAAACCCCAAAATCCCCATATCCCATGAAAATCCCACTCCCCATGCAGGCCACCGCGCCTGACACCACGCCCGATTCCCCTCGGGACCGCCGCATGTCATTCCGCTTCGCCGCAGTCGCCTCCATGATGGCGGCCTGCGGATCGCTATCCGCCACCACGTTCACCCGTGTCGATTTGCCCGATCCCGTCTCGGAGGCGTCTTCGGGCGTCAATATCGTGGCGAACACCTACACCCATGCCATCAATTTTGGCAACGGCTCGACCACGGATGTGGACATCAACGGGCTGCTCTTCGATACCAAGAATCTCACCGCCACCGTCACGGATGACAACCGCGCCGGAAATACGATCTCGGCAGCAGTCACCACCGGCACTTTGGGAAACAATGCCGGAAACTCTGGGGTAAAAGCTGCTGCGGGTGACATGAAAACCGTGATGCAACCCTTCGCCTTCCACAGCGGCGCTAGCACGGGAACCATGAGCTTCACCATCAACAACCTGACGCCGGGAACACCCTACTTCGCACGCTTCTACGGCTATCAATGGGACAGCACCGCCGCCGCGCGAACCTTGCAGATTTCATCCAATCTGGATTCCGACACCGCGGACATCGACTGGGGAGCGGGCACGCAATACCGATGCTTCTACATCGAGGTGAGCTACACGCCCTCGGGCACCAGCGCACAAATCAACTTCAAGGCGCTTGATAGCGGCAACGGAGCCCACATTTCCGCCATCACCAACCACACCGCCGTCGCGCCGGTGAAGTGGAGCGGCACGGCGAGCGCGATCTGGAATGACGCGGACCTGAACTTCACCGGTCAATCGTTCTCCGCCTTCAAACTCTCAGGCGGCTCCAAGGTGATCTTCGCCGATACCGATGGAAATTCTATCGCTCCCGCCACGACCACCCTCACGGTCGATCCCGCCGGTGTGTCGATCGCCGATGTCGATTTCGTAAACACCACCGGCGTCACCTACTCCATCGACGCGGACGGAGGAAGCGGGATCACGGGCACCACGAACATCAACAAGACGGGCACTGGCGCAGTTTCGCTTCTCGGTCAGCATAGCTACACCGGCAATACCACCGTTGCCGCCGGCACGCTGACTTTGGATACGGCGTTCCTGGCGGATGGCTCGACCGTCAGCATCAACACGGGAGCCACGCTCAATCTCACCCATTCCGACAACGACTTCGTCAATGGCCTCACCCTCAACGGGGTGCCCCAGTTGAACGGCGTTTACGATTCCACCACTTCCGCCGGATTTCTCACGGGCAGCGGAAAGATCGTCGTCTTCAGTGGCGGCCTCATCCGATGGACGGGTGCGGCGGCAGACCTTTCCTGGGCGACTGTAGGGAACTGGAACATTCCTCTCGTGCCGAACAGCAACCTTCACAACGCAGATTTCAGCTTTGATGCGCCGGCATCCGAGACGATCATCACCCTTGATGGCAGCAAGACCATCGGCACTTTGAAGTTCGACGATACGTCAGCGACTGCGGATGGCGATCTGAAGTTCGTCGCGGGAATCTCCGATCCATCGAGCACGCTCACTGCGAGTACCGTCAACATCACCGATGCCGGCAGGACGATCACCCTCCAGACGGGCAACGCCATTCCGATGATTCTCACCAAAAACGGCAGCGGCACTCTCGTGATCAAGGACGACACCACGACCCGCGGTGGAACCCTGACTGCCACCGGAGGAACGCTGCGTCTTCAGAACTCCACCGGTCTTTCCACGCTTTCAACCAACGGCCTGACCCTCCAAGGGGGAGCCGTCGTCGAGTCGGACGCCCTGGTCGGAGGGACTTGGCCGATTGGCACCTTGCTCATCGGGCAATCCGGCACAGGAACCCTGGTGAACAAAAACGGGAGCATCTCGGTAGCCGCCACGGTCGATGTCGCGGTGGGCAACTCCACGAATGCCAATGGAACGATCCGGATCGAGGGCGGAACGATGGCTTTCGCAAAAGGCACCGGGTCCATGGAATGGATCATGATAGGCCGCGACCCTCAGGCGCCGGGCGTGCAGACCGGCCGGATCTATCTCCAAGGCGGCACGCTGGAAACCAGCCGCTCATTGGTCGGCAGCGGTAGCAACACCAGCACCGACTACCTCGCCGAGGTCTATCTGGATGGCGGCACTCTCAAGGCCGAGTCGGGAGTCCCCGTCAATGCCACCTACGGCTGGTTGCAGGCTTCGGCCAACGGCAACGCGCTGCCACTCAGCGGAGTTTACGTGCGTGACGCAGGAGCGATCTTCGACACCAACGGAGGCGATGTCCTGATCGCCGCTGCACTCACCGAAGACGTGTCGCAGCCCGGCGGCGGCCTCACCAAGCAGGGGCTCGGAACCTTGACACTGTCCGGTCCGAATACCTACGCGGGAAATACCACGGTGACCGGAGGCGTGCTCTCCATCGCCACGGATGACGTGCTTTCCGACACCTCCACCGTGACCCTTGCGAACAGCGCTTCGCTCGTGCTGACTCACGCCGGCACCGACATCGTCGGCGCATTGGTGATCGGCGGCGTCCCCCAGGGCAACGGAGTTTATCCGTTCGGATCGGGCAGCCTTCAGGTGGGGACCTCCACGCCGTTCCAGGCATGGGCCCTCTCCAAAGGCCTCGACGGAACAGCCGGCAAGGAAAACGGACCTGCCGATGATCCGGACAAGGATGGCAAGACCAACCTCGCCGAGTTCGCCTTCAATGGGGACCCGCTCAGTGGCTCGGACAACGGAAAAGTGTTTGTCCTCACCGCCGATACCGATGCCGACACGACCAAGGAACTGATCCTGACCATCGCGGTCCGCAGCGGTGCCGCGGCCTTCACGGGCACTCCGTCTCCGGCTTCGTCGGTCGATGGCGTCACCTACACGATCAACGGCAGTGTCAATCTTTCCACCTTCGCCACACAGGTGAATGTGGTCGCTCCGCAGACTGCTGGCCTTCCCCCAGCAGGTGCCGGATATGAATACCGCAGTTTCAGTCTCGAGGGCTCCGACGGACTCTCCGGCAAGGGCTTCCTTCGGGCAATTGTCACGAATTGATTAAAGATTGGTAATTTCAGCGGCCCGCTCCATGAGTTCGTGGAGCGGGCTCTTTTAATTTCATGACCACATTCCGCATGCTCTCGTTTCTGATCAGCCTCCTCTCCGTCATCGGGGCGGGATCGGTGGCTGCCACGACCATCCAGCAGGCAGCCCTGCCACAGACGGGCACGGATGCGGCTTCGGGAATTTCCACCGGGAATTCCTACACCCACGCCATCAATCTGGGGACTGCCGCCCCCGACGTCACCATCAACGGCGTCGGCTTCGATGGCCAGGCGCTCAGCGCCACCCTTACTGACTCCATTCGCAGCGGCAATACGATCGGGGTTTCGGTTTCTCCCACGGGAACATTGGGAAACACCGCGGGCAACGCCGGCTTGAAGGCGGATGGCTCCATGAGGACGATGCTTCTGCCCTTCGGCTATCACAGCGCCGCGCCTCTCAACGGGCTGATGACCTTCACCCTGAACAACCTTCAGCCGGGCACCACCTATTCCACCCGGTTTTATGGTTACGGCTGGGATGCGGGTGCCACGGCACGCAGCGTGGAAGTCAGCACCAGTGCCGATGGAACTCCGGTCTCGCAAACGGTCGAATGGAACCAGTTCGGCCAGTATTCCGCATTCTACATCGACGTGACCTACACGCTGGCCTCTGGAAGCAGCGCGTCCATCACCCTCAAGACACTTGACACTAACAACGGTCCGCACGTGGCGGGCATCACCAACCAGATTCTATCCGCACCTCCCGTCCTCACCGGACTCCAGAACACTTTCATCTGGAAAAACACGGTCGAAGGCACCACGCCGAACCACACGGTCTTCCGCAAAACCTTCAACGCCCCGGATGTTTCCTCCGCCAGCCTCAAGATCTTCGCGGACTCCCGCTACGTGCTATGGATCAACGGCCAATATGTGGAACGCGGTCCCTGCCGCTTCGATCCCGCCGGCCCCGAGTATGACATCATCGACGCAGCCCCATACCTGATCGCGGGTTCCAACACGATGGTGGTCATGGTGCTTTCCTATCCGGTCGGAGCCTCGGCCACGAGCGCCGAAATGAAGCGCCACGCCCCCGGACTCACCGCCGAGCTGACCGCCGGAGCGGCGGGCAATCAGACAATCGTCAGGACCGACCCGACGTGGCGGTGGAAAAACGGCCTCAGTTACATGCCGCCGGTGATCCGCTGGCCATTTTTCAACGACAACGTCGATGCCCGTCTTGATGATGGGGATTGGACCTTGCCTGCCTATGACGACAGCTCGTGGAATCCCGCGGCCGCCATTTCAGGCTCCGCTTGGGGGACGCTGCGCCCGCGGTCCACGCCGATGCAGATGGAAAACGACATCGCCCTCGCCACCGGCACGTTTCCCGTTTCCTTCACCGGCGCAAACGTCGCCTACTTCACCCTGCCGCGAATGGTGCAGGGCTGGCTGGAAATCGATGTCGAAAGCGCGGCGGACGGCAGTTCCATCAAGCTCGAGGTCGGAGAGCGCGGCGGAACCACGAGCATCAGCGATACCTACAGCTATGCCTTCAATTACATCGCCAAGGCCGGCCGCCGGAAGTGCTTCACCACCGACGATGCGGGTTTCCGCTACATCAAGGTCACCAGCACCGGCGGCAACCTGACCCTCCACAACATCCGCGTGGTGGAGCGCCGCTATCCCTATCAGGATGCCGGTGCCTTCAATAGCGGCGATTCCTTTCTCAACGATCTCTGGGGGCGCGCCGTCCACACCATCCGCATGTGCAGCAGCGATGGCTACATGGACTGCACCCTGCGCGAGCGCGCCGAGTGGATGGGCGACGCCGCGGTCGTCGAGTATCCCGTCAGCCGCGTCACCCTCGCCGGGCCGCAGGTTCCGGGCCAACCGCTCCGCAGCGATTCCGGGTTGATGAAAAACATGATCCGCCACACCGCCCAGAGCGCCAGCCAGTTTGGCGACGGCCGCTTGAAAGCCCACGCCTGCTCGGACCGCAACGACATCCATGGCTACATTGAGGACTATTCCTGCCTTTGGGTGCAGACCCTCCGCCAGGCTTATGAAAACACCGGGGATCTGGATCTGGTCAACGAAGTCTGGCCGCAGCTCGCCGCGCAGTTGCAGTGGTTTCTCGACCGCCGGTCCGCCGCCCGTGGCCTGGTGGAGGCGCGTGAGTTTGTAATCTTTGATAATCCTCTCAAATACGTCGTCTGCGAGGGAGCCACACTGAATGCGTTCATTTACCGCGCGCTGTTGGATGCCGCCATTCTCGGCGACGCCACCGGCCGAACCAGCGAGGCCGCAAACTACCGTGCCGCCGCCGATGCGTTGCGGACCAGCTTCAACCAACATCTCTGGGATCCGGCGGCCAATACCTATTTCGGCGGGATCAACGCCGATGGCACAACCCGCGCCGCCACCTGCCATGCCGCCATGATCGCCCTTGACCGCGGCATCGTTCCTGCCGACCGCCTCGACGATGCCCGCGCCTATTTCCTCGCGAACTACCGTTCCGCCATCACCATGCCCTACACCGCGTTCTGGGTGCTCGAGCAACTGTATGCGATGGAGAGCCGCACCCGCGACATCGAGGCGCTGGACTATATCCGCGGGAAATGGGCCGGCGTGATGGCCCGCACCGACACCGGGACTCTCACCGAAGGATTCAATGGCGGCGAGGCCTGTCACAACTTCGGCGCTTCCTGCGCCTACTTCCTGAGCAGTTATGTGTTGGGCGTGCGCTTGGATGGCGCGGCGGATGCCAACAGCCTGATCATCGAGCCGCACCCCAGCGGCCTGCCATCGGCCGGCGGCAGCGTCGTCACCGAACACGGTGTCGTGCCGGTTTCCTGGACCTTGGCGAACGAAAAATTGAACCTTTCCTGCACGGTTCCCGCAGGCACCACCGCACGCCTGCGCATCCCGCAGCTCGTGGATGGAAAGAGCCCGGCGCTGGTCCTGAACGGCGTGCCGGTGGCCAGCCCGCTGATCGACGGCCGCTACTCCGAAGTCACGGTGCCTGCCGGAAACCACCAGCTAACGGCTGAAACCGTGCTCGATTGGAAAGGCGGAGTCGCCTCGAACCTCTGGGACCTGAATACGAGCGTCAATTGGATCGACTCCGCGGCCGTACCCTCCGGTTTTTTCAACAACGCCCATGTCCGCTTCAATGAAGCCGGAGCCGCCAATCCCACCGTCTCGTTGTCAGGTCCGCTCGCACCCGCCGCCATCCAGGACACCTCGGCCGTCGATTACACCCTGAGCGGCAGCGGATCGCTGACCGGCCCGATGACTTTGGAGAAATCCGGCACCGGGACGCTTTCCATCCATACTTCGAACACTTTCACCGGCCGGGTTTCCCTAACCGGCGGCACCCTTGTCATGGGGCACTCCAACAGTCTTGGCGCTAACGGACCCGTCGGCTTCGGCGGCGGCGGGCTTGCGATCACGGGAGATCTGGAGGTTTCAAAGGTCTTCGAAGTCGCCGGCACCAGCCACGCGGAGATCGATACCCGTGGTTTCAATCTGATTCAAAACGACGCGGTGCGGTCCACCCCCGGAAGCACCGGCGGCCTCCGCAAGTCCGGGGGCGGCTCTCTCGTGCTGCGCGGCAACCTGACCTACACCGGCCCCACGGCCATTGACGCCGGGACCTTGAAACTCGATGTGGCAAGTTCTCCACAGCCTCCGGTTCCCAATTCCCTCTATCAACTCGATGCGTCCGCAGCCTCCACGCTAACCGTTGAAACCGGCGCGGTTTCCTCCTGGTCCGACGCGTCCGGCGGTCCTCTCAGCTTCACTCAGGGAACTGCGGCGAACCGTCCATCGCTCATCCCGAACGCCCTCGGCGGCAAACCAGTGGTGAGATTCACCGGGACTCAGAAACTCCTGCTGTCATCGGCCGCCGCACCGCGCGAGATCATCGCGTTGGTGAACGTGAAAAACCCCGGCGACGGAAACATCGGCGGCTTTCTCGGCATCAACAACTCGGACACCGGCCTGCGCATCAACAGCGCTCCGGGATCCTGGGCGGCGGACGGGGCGGCGACCGTGATCAACGGAGCGGCCACCACCAACTACACGGCGAACACCTTCCACGTGGTCCACCGCTACGGCACGGGCTGGGGAACCTGGCCCGCCACCGGCTTCGGCCAGTATTTCTCCGGCGGCGGGCGCTATTTCCAAGGCGACGTCGCGGAGGTCCTGGTCTATGACCGGACGCTGGATGCCGCGGAGCGGACCGCTCTGCTGGACTACCTCAACTCCAAGTGGCTCACCGGATTGTCCGCATCCGTCACCACCACCTTGCCACCTTCCACGGCGGTGTCCCTCACCGGCCCCACCGCGGTTTTGGACCTCGGCGATGCGGTCCAATCGATCGCCTCGCTATCAGGAGTGGGCGGCTCGAAAATAGTCACCACCGCCTCGCTCACCGTCGGATCGGGAAACACGGATTCCACGTTCGCCGGCATCATCGAGGGTAGCGGGAATCTCGTGAAAACGGGCGATGGACTGCTCGTTCTGACCGGACCTAACACGCGAACCGGCGACACCACCGTCACCGCCGGAGCGCTTTCCATCGCGGTGGACGACACCCTCGGCGATTCATCCGTTGTCACGCTCCCGAATGCGGCGGCGCTCCTTCTCACTCACGGAGGCGTGGACCGCGTCGGTTCGCTCGTGGTCAATGGCGTCACGCAGTCCGCGGGATTTTATCCGTTTGGCAGCGGTGCCCTGCAGGTCGGGGATTTCACGCCCTATCAGACCTGGGCCTTCGTCTCGGGCCTCGATGGTTCCACCGGAAAGGAGAACGGACCCGCGAACGATCCCGATGCGGACGGTCTGAACAACCTGGGCGAGTTCGCGTTCCAAGGAGATCCCCTCAGCGGTGCCGATAGAGGAAAAAACCATCTCTTCATCGCCGACAGCGCCGATCCGGGAACGGAGCACGAACTCATCCTCACCATCGCGGTCCGCACCGGCACGCCCGCCTTCAATGGCGCGCCCTCGCCGACGGCCACCTTTGACGGTGTCAGCTACAGGATCGAGGGCAGCGGCACCCTAACCGGTTTTCAATCCGAGGTGAATCCGATCGATCCGGTGACAACCGACCTTCCGCCCGCGGGTGATGGCTATGAATACCGCAGTTTCCGCCTGGAAGGCTCCGATGGACTCGCCGCGAAAGGCTTTATGCGAGCCATCGCGGAAACGCCGTGACGTTCCCGGTGAAGAAAGGTCAACACTTCCACAAACGTCATGAAAACCATGTTTTCCCACGCGGGTTCGGGTTGCTTCAGCCGCCCGCTCGGCCTCGCGCGGGTCTCCGCATGCCTCCTGCAATCGTCTCCCGCCGCCTTGCTGGAAACGGCCGTGCCCTTCCCGCTTATGGCTACACTTGACCAGGGTGGCGCGCTTGAGAACCCATCCTCCACCCCGCTCGAAATCGCCCGCTTTCACTATCTCGACGGCGACCTGCCCGATGGGACCGCCGTGGTCCGTTCCCACTGGAACCGGACCAGCCCGGCCTGCCCGCCGCCCTCACCGTCACGATCCCCAAATCCGCGGCCGGTCCTGGCGGCAAATTCGTCGGTCGCCTCCAAGCTGTCAAGCTCCCCTGATCTCACCCCACGCCTGTCCCTCGTCCCATATCGCTCGTTCGAGGGATAGGCAGGATCCC
>JBIHZT010000054.1:0-11509 GCA_044240265.1 Luteolibacter sp.
CTGCGCCTTCACCCGGCTGAGCGCGGCGTCGGCCACGTTTTTCTTCCACTCCACGTTCCACAGCCGCGACAAAACATCGCCGTTAGGGTCTTCCACCCGGTCGATCACCGCCGTCTTGCGGTCGTTCTCCCACTCGCCGGTGATCATCGCCGTGTCCTTCTTACGCTTGCGGAACTGGTCGTTGATCCGCCAGCGCGTCATGTTCATCAACCAGGTTTTGAAGGATCCCTGCTCGGGATCGTAGAGCTTCTTTTTGCTCTGTTTGGCGATGGATAGAATCGTCTCCTGCACGCAGTCGAAGGCCTCGTCCGAGCGCAGTCCGGCCTTCACCGCCACCGAGTAAATCAACCGCCAGTAGGTTTGATAAAATTCATCCCAAGTGCGCTGGTCCTCCCAGTTGTCCAGCCGCGCGATCAGGCTCTTGCGGGTTTTCGCATAGGCCTGCACCAGGATCGCATCGCCTTCACTCACTTTTTCTTCGTCGCCCTCAGACATTAACGACTCTTTACCTCATTCCTTCACCAGTGTCTTTCACTGAATCATTTTTTTCACAACCCACTCATCATCAGTCCATAAAACTTTAATAAGGGCCTACCAACCATCGTCAAAACCGAAATATCATCGAACTTATTTACAAGTCCCACGAGGCCGACCTAGTCTCTTCGCGTCCATCTCAACCGTGTCACGGATTTCAACCATCCGGGACTCCCCCCACGGAGAGCGCCATGTCCCCCACCTCATCACCCCTCAATCCTTCCCAGACGGTCGAGCGAATCCGCGAAATCATTGTGGGCCGCCAAATCGAACGTCTCGAACGCCTCGAACAACGCGTCATCCGTCTGGAAACCGGCGCCCCGCCCGCAGCTGCCGCCGCACCGGCATCCACCGCCCGCCTGGAGGATCGCATCTTTGCCCACGAGGCCCAGCTGGAGGCGCTCAAGGAAAACGTCCACCGCCTCGCCGACACCACCCGCGAACAAACCGAACTCCGCCTCGCCCAGCATCGGGAGGAAACCCAGCGGCTCGCCGCGCAGATCCAGCAGGTCGCCGCCTTGAAAGCCGCGGAATCCCCGGCACCCGCCATCCAGCAGCTCGAGCGCAAGATCGGCAGTTGGCTCACCGACTGGCAAGGTTCCTTCCACACCCAGCTCAACGACCGCGACCACCGCCTCGCCAGCCAGCTGCGCGGCGAAGTCGCCCTGCTTTGGGAAAACACCGAGTCCCAGCTCACCCGCCTCGAAAGCCGGGTCGCCGACCGCGCCTCGGTGGAAGAACGCTTCGCCCGCATCGCCCTCGCCGCGCGCGCGCTCGCCGAGTGCGCCTCCCCCACCCCCATCGGACCCGGCTCCCCCACCCCATGATGTCCGCCGCCCTGACTCCCCTGCCCAGCTCGTCCCCGGGCCTCCCCGCGCGCATCGTCAGACCTCAGAACTGGAGTCCATTTCCCTCCCCCGCTTTGTCGGAAAAACGACCTGCCACCGCGCCCTGGCCCGCCGCTCCGGCACCAGCCCCGCAGGCATTTCCCGCCGCCTGGCCGCCCCCCTTGGCCACCCTGCCGACTCCCGCGAGCCCACCACCGGCATTCCAGGCCAATCCCACCACTCCGCCAGAACCGGATTTTACCGACGACGATCTCCGCCAAGCGCTCAGCCCGATCATCGAGCAAGCCGTCCGCAGCGCGGTTTACGCCCAGGAAAACGGCATCGACACCTACCTCGAGCCGATGCTGCGCGCCACCATCCGCCGTGCCCTGGCCGAGTATTCCCCGGCAGCACGGCCATTTCGCGCCCCTCCTGCTTTCGACCGCTTCATCTGGCACCTCCAGGCGCTGTTCACCAGTCGCACTTACGAAGACATCGTTTTCGAAAAAACCCACCGCTTCCAGGTCGAGGAGGTTTTCCTCGTGGATGCCGCCACCCTGGCGCTCGTTTCCTTCGCCAGTTGCGATCCCGCCCGCCACGCCTCCGCCAAGCGAGTCGCCCCCACCGTCCATCGCCTCACCCTCGCCCTCCGCGACGAGGACGGGAAAATCTGCGAATCGTTTGAACTCCCGGACCAACGCAACGCCCTCGCCTGCCCTGGCCGCCTCGTCCACCTGATCGCCGTCGTCCGCGGCCGGCCCTCCGAGCTGATCATCGCCGATCTGGAATTCGCGCTGCGTCGCATCGAAGACCGCTTCCGCGAGCAGTTCAAACAGGAAGGCTCGCCGCTGCTCTTCGCCCTCCAGCCCTTCCTCGAAGACTGCCTGCTCATCCAGGCCCCCGCCAGCGCGGCGTGAGAACTAACAGCAATTGGCTATCGCATCCGCCGCGGTCGAAAATCATCCGGGTCGGAAAAACTTCGCAGCCCGCTATCATTCATGGAGCCGCTGGTCGGATTCGAACCGACGACCTATTCATTACGAATAGCGCGTTTATAAAAGTTAACAAACTTATTATCAGCACATTAACTTCATAGAAGCAAAGAATTGCTTGGCGGTTGCCAGAAACGCTCATGCCCAGGCCGAAAAAAGTAGTCAGTTTCAAAGCCACACACTTCAAGAACCGCTCCGGCAGCACATCCTGGCGGGTCACTGGCACGAAGCCGGACGGGACGCGTGGCGTCAGAACTACCCCGAGAAGGTGCAGGCAATTCAAGCTGTCGCGGATCTGGAAGCCGAAGTCGTTGGGCATACCGAAGTGCGGCGTGCGTTGAGGACCTCCCTGAATCCTGAGGAACTCGCAGATGCTGAGTCCGCTTCAGAACAAGCCGAAGGGATAAAAATTTCGAAAATTGTCGCACACTACCTCAGCCTACAGGCAAGAGCCCGGGAAAAAGGCGTAAGTCTCGACGAGGGCATGAACTTCCTGGAAACTCGTTATCGTGCAGAGACAAAGGGAATTACGATTTTGAATGCCAAGACCGAATTCCTTACCAGCAGGGCCAAGGTTGCGACTTCCACTCTGCGCAACTACGAGGGGAGTTTGCAGCTTCTGCTGAAGCCGGATCCGAATAAATTCGTTCACGAGTTTACTGTGAGCGACATCGAGAAGGTTAGCCAATTCGGCGGGCAGGCGAACAACCGGGCAATCGAAGCTCCGAAAGCCGACCGCTCCGCCGGTCAGCCCGCTGCGTTCTCCGCTGCCTACGGGCAGACCGTGGACGCCGAATGGGACGTCACAGCGCTGGACCTCGTAGTGGTTCCGCCGTCCTGCCCCAACCCGAAGTTCCCGGTGAACGCTCGCGCCATGCACGTCTACATGCAAGGTCGGGAAAGACTTCTCGAACTGGATCAAGGACCGCATCGGGAAGTTTCAATTCTTTGAGGATGTGGACTATAGCTTTGATTCGCCAAATCTGGCGAATCAAAGCGGCAGAGGCGGAGACCGCCGCAGCAAAGAATACTGGCTGACCCAGACTACCGCCCGCACGATGGCTGCCGACGTGAATTCGGAGCGCGGACGTGAGGTGATCAAGTTCCTGGTGGCCCGGCACGAACGTCTGGAGGCATTGGAGAAGGTGGGGCAGCCCACCTTCCACCTGCCCCAGTCATACGCCGAAGCGCTGCGGCAGCTCGCTGGCACAATCGAGGTCAACGAGCAGCTAAAGCTGGAGAACGCGAAGCTGGACGAAAACCTGGAATTCGAGGCGCAGCAGCGGAATCGCGCCGAGCAGGAGGTGATTACTGTCACCTAGGAGTTGGGAGTGGCCGTGACCGAGAAGCAGGAGGAGGAACGCAAAGCAGCCGCCATAGCACGCGCGGCGGCCATCGAGCGGGAGTCCAAGATCTGGAGCGGTTGGGCGAAGGAGGTTTCTCCGATTACTGGGGTGGGGCCGAATGCCGGGAATGTCGGTTTCACTTGTCGTCCGTTTGATTATTCTACGTGTCCTGCCTGACACCGGTCAGAGAGTTTGAGGGGAATTCCCATCACAAAAGCAAGAGAGGCCGGCACCGCCAAAAAACGTCTCCACGTGGAGACGTTTATAGACGGCGAGCTGATCCCCGGGGAGATCGATGGCTTCGTCATCCACCAGCGCGCCAAGGACGGCTAGGTGAATGCCACGGCGATGTGCAAGGCGGCAGGTAAAGAGTGGTCGGGTTACATGCGGAACGCTGCAACTAGGGAGTTTATGGCGGAGTTGGAGGGGTCCCTGCAAATTTGCAGGGACCCCTTGGTGATCACAATCACTGACGGTCCAAACGAGTTCCGCGGCACATGGGTTCATCCAGACGTGGCGGTCAACCTCGCCCAGTGGTGTTCGGCCAAGTTCGCCGTGCGCGTCTCCCGGTGGGTCCGTGACTGGATGACCACCGGCAAGACACCCACACCGGCGATCGACATGAACGACAACATGACCCAGCTCCGCAACTGGCACCAGGCGACCACCCTAGCCATCCAGGCTGAAGAGGGCCGCGTCCAAGCGGTCTTCCTTCTGGGGAATGCCCGCAGGAGGCGGCTTGCATTGGCGAGGAGCTTTCTGCGAAGGAAGTGGAGCTCGAAATGGTCGAGACGGAGAAAGAGGAAGTGGAGCGGCAGAACGTGGAGCTCCTGTTCGAGTTGGACAGGCCAAAGAAGTCTGTGACGATTTACGAGTTCTTCATTCTGACGCAAAGCATCCTAGGGATGACGCAGCCGGTAGGTTTCAAGGTCTGTCGAAAGCTGGGTATCCTGGGGCTGGCGACCAAGAATCGGTGTGGGCTGTGGGAGACGCTGCCGACGGCTGATTACCGCGGCAAGGCCTCCCTTGTGGTTGATGACAGAAGTCCTAGGGGAGAAGCTATTTATCATCGGCTGCTGGGGTTGACGTGGTGGAATCGGAATTTATAGATGGATCCAATACCAAGCGAAGCCCATGATCATTTACCCGAATTCAACATCCCTATTCCCACTGGACCGTTGCAGAATCGCTACGAAGGTGGAGCTCAACGCGGATTTCGTGGAGGATCCTGCGGCGATGGCCCCCGAATTGGGGATCGACTGGTATGACTTAGGCCGCGGTCACGACAAAAAGGGGGCGAGCTACAAAGAACGGAGCGCTACCATTGATCTGTCTCAATACGGTGTCCTGTTTCTGATGTGCTACAAGCCGGAGGGCGGAAAGTGGAGCATCACAAGCATCAAGATCAACCCCGTCAAATTGCTCTACGGCCAGAACGCCAGGCGAGCGGTTGAGGCGGTTGAGGCGTGAATGGTAGTATGGTCGTTAAACCTCTATTAACATGCGCGAAGGGCTGCACCGGATCGAAAGTTCGGCCACTGAGGGGCTAAACTACGCTATGGTGGCGGCGAGCCAGACGCACCGCATCCAGCAAGGGAAGTGATGAGTTTTGGAGTTCATGGTTTCGGTTGAGGAGGCAATGTCGTGGGGATCCGGCCGGGAGCGGGTGCTCCCTGAGTGCGTGCCGGTGGTTCCGCCGCGCCTTTGCTGAAGCCTCGGCCTGAAGCGGTGGCATAGAGGGTGTTGTCGGATTTACAAAACATCAGCCGCATCCCGGATTGAGGCGATTGAAGCAGGACGACTTCTTCCTGATTGATTTGGAACCAGGCCGGAGCCTCGGCAGTCGGTGGCGCGGAGTTGGCGGTCACCAAACCAAAGGCATTGTCGTCCCGCAGATACTTGATAAATCCGGGGGAACCCTTCACCACGAGAAACCACTGCCAACGCTGCAAGCCATCCGCATCGCTCCATTCGTGGCGCTCGGCGTGCAGGATTTCGTCACCGTCGCCCGGTCGCCGCCAGAACGCCCGCTTGAAGATTTCCCCGGCATCCGTCACCGTCTTCGTCGGCGGCCCTGACCGCCAGGCGATGCGACTTTCCTTGGCCACAGCCGCAGGCAAATGAGCCGGACGTGCACGGCTCCAAATCCACCAGGCGGGTAGCGCAACCATCAATCCGCCGAGCAGCAGAATTTTCCAACTCCACTTCATCAGTTGCCGGAAAGAGTGTGTTGGGAGGTGGGCAGGAAATTACCGGCGCTCGCCGTGCCCCATTGCAAACCGACCGGCTGCCACCCACGAAAGGATCTCCTCAAGAATAAAAAACCGCTTCGAAACTGCCGTGGCACGTTCCTAGAAAACCCGGACCGCAGTTCCCGACCACTCTATTTTGACGAATCCGGCCAAATCACTGACGAATCCGACTCACCGTCCCTTCTTGAGCCGGATCTTCAGCCGCTGCGCTGCCGTCCGGCCAAGCCGCAGCGGTTGCGAATCCTCCAGAAATGCGACCAGCGTCTCGTCACGGGACAGCCAACTCACCGTCTGGATGTGCCTGACATTGACGATCATCGAGCGATCCAGCCGTTCGAAAAGCTCTGGTGGCAGGACGCTCTCCCAATCCGCCATGGACTTCGGCACCATCAGGGGCGTTCCACTGCCCATGATGCACACCACACTGTAATTCTGCTGCGCCTTGATCCACAGGATTTCGGACGTGTTCACGCGGGTGGTCTTTCCGTCCATCTCAATGATGAGGGAGCCGTCCGCTGCCGTGACATCTCGTATGGGAAGCTGGCGTCCCAAGCGTGCGAGCGCGATTTCCAGACGCTGCGAATCCACCGGCTTGACCAGATAATCACTCGCCCCGAACTGGAAGGCCTGGAGCGCGTAGTCGGCGAAGGCCGTGACGAAAATCGTGCGGGTGGAGGCCGGGAGGAAGGGCTCGAGCTCCAGACCGGCGCCGCCCGGCATTTCCATATCCAGAAACACCACGTCCGGCGTGTGCAGCGCCAACAAGGCGCGCGCTTCCTTCACTCCGCCGGCCATTCCGATGATTTCCACCTGCCCGTGCTCCGCGAGCAAGGTGGCCAGTGCGATCCGCGCCAGGGGCTCATCGTCCACAATCAGGGCTTTAATCCGAGCATTCATTTAAGCAAATTTTGAATCAAGTGAGCCGGCCTCACCCAGAGGGATCCGGATCGTGATGGACACGCTGTCGGCATCGGAGGAAATCGACAGGCCGGCCTGCGCACCCGTTAGTAACGCGAGTCGGCGGCGCAGATTGTCCAAGCCCGTTCCCTGCGCCGCGCCCACCGCCGGCTCCTGCCAGCGGCCGGAATTGGACACGAGCACTTCCAGCCAGCCGTCCACGAGGCCGGCCTTCACCGTCACGCGCAGCGGCAGGGGGCTGCTCAGCGGAGCGTATTTGAAGGCGTTTTCCAGCAAGGGCTGGATCAACATCGGCGGCACCATCACCCGCGTCGCGGCCGGGCTTGCCTCGATGCGGCATTGCAGGCCGTCCTGGAAACGCATCTGTTGCAGGCCGAGGTAAGATTCCAAGGCATCGAGCTCGCGGCCCAGCGGCTCCAGCGGCCGCGCTTCCGCCAGCGAAAAGCGCAGGAAGTCAGCGAGGTTCTGGACGATTTCACGGGCCTGGTGCTTGGTTTCCAAGCTCCCCATCACCGCATTCAAGGCATTGAACAGGAAATGCGGGTTGAGCTGCATCTGCAACTGCTTGAGCTCGGCGGCGCGCGCCACCTCGCGCGCCTCGGACAGCTCCAACCGGGCCGACCGATGCTCCAAGACCAGCTCGAGCCCGAAATACGCGAGATTCCAAGTGACTAACGAATAAAGCCGCGCGCTGGTAAAATGAGCGAACGGCGTGTCGGACGGCACCTCGTGAAACCCCAGTTCGATCAGCGCCATCCACACTCCGGAACCGACCAAGGCCGTGGCGATGTTGAGCGCGAGAATCCACAGCAGTCTGGTGCCGCCCGGCAGCGCCTGGGTGAACGGATGGCGGTAGCAGAAATGGAGCGCCGTCGTCAGCAGCAAGCCGGTGAGAATCCGCCCCGCGACAATCGCCCCATCCACTCCACCGGGTGAGAAATTCCGCAGCACGCCGACCAGAGTCACCGCACCGACCGACCAGATCACGGCCTGGAAAATCCAAAACCCGCGCAGCCCGAGCCGCGTCCCCGACGCGGCGCCGGCCAGCTCGCCGACCCACCGCAAAACAGCGCCGCGCCAGGCACCGCCCGGCGCTGCCGCGCGCGGGGAGGGAGCGGTCGCCGCCGGTGAATCAGGAACAGACATGGTCAGGGTGTCAGGACATTGCGCTGGCTCCGAGCTCAGAGACCAGCGGCAAATCCGGAGAAACCGGGTGAAGGAGATTTCATCAATTTTCCGAGTTCGAGTAGGTCCGCAGGAAGAGGTTGATGTCGGCGAGGCTGGAGACAAAGCGGTTGAGACCCGGCTCCTGATCGCTCCAAGCTCGACGAAATCCAAGCCGCCGATGTGAGCAAGTGTTAATCGAGCGGAAGGGCTGAGTCATCGCGGTTCACACTGAGGCGCAGGAATTTCTTGGGTCCGTCCAGGGGCACGCGGAAGCGGTGCTCGCCGGGTGCGGTGCCGGTGTCGGGCACGGGTTGCCATCCGCTATCCATTGTGGCGCTCCACTCGGCGCCGTAGGTTAGGCCGCCGACTCCTGCCGGCTCGGTGAACTGATAGATGAGGAAACCACCGGCACGAGTGACCTGCGGCAGCTGGCTGAGCTGCACGGTGGCTGGATCCTGGGTCGGGCCGAAGAAGGCAAAGACCAGCAGGTTCGGGACGCCGGTGTGGTAGGGATCGGCGGAGTCCGCGGCATTACCCGTGTTGGTGGCGGTGGGGCCATACCAGGCAGTCCGCCAGCTCTCGAGGGCGGAGAGCGGGGCGACGTAGGTGAAGGTCGCCACATCGGTGGAGCTGCCCCCCGGCGTGGTGACCACCACATTGACCGCACCGGCCGCATGAGCCGGGCTGGTCACGGTGATGCCGGTGGACGTGACGGATCCAATCGTCGCGGCGGTGCCGCCGAAGGTCACCGAGCTGGCACCGAGGAAGTTGATTCCGTAGATCGTCACGTTGGTGCCACCGGTGGTCAGGCCGGTATTCGGCAAGAGGACATCCACCACAGGGGCGGGCGGGCCTTCGTAGGTGAAGGTCGCCACGTCGGTGGAGCTGCCGCCTGGTGTCGTGACCACCACATTGACCGCACCGGCCGCATGGGCCGGGCTGGTGACGGTGATGCCGGTGGACGTGACGGAGACGATCGTCGCGGCGGTGCCGCCGAAGGTGACCGAGCTGGCGCCCAGGAAGTTGATGCCGTAGATCGTCACACTGGTGCCGCCGGTGCTCAGGCCGGTATTCGGCAAGAGGACATCCACCACCGGGGCATCGACCAGGAAGTTGGCCGTGACGCTCTTGTTGGCAGTCACGTTGGTGTCGGTGCGAGGGTTGGCGGTGGAGCCGTCACTCCAGTTCACGAAGTGGTAATTGGCGTCCGGCACGGCGGTGACGGCGGTGCCGCTGGCACCGTAATTGACCGTCTGCGGAGTGGTGCCGTCGAGCGAGCCGTTGGCACCCGCGGTGTAGGTGAGGGTGGCGGGCACCACCACGGTGCGGGTGGTGGTGGTGCTGCTGCCGCCCAGTGGACTGGTGACACTGTAGGTCAGCACGTAGTTGCCGGGCCGGGTGGCATCCACGCTGCCGCTGACGGTGGCAGGCAGATAGACATTCGCGGGAATGGTCGTCTGGCCATAGCTATTACTTCCCCACGCGAAGACCGTCCCGTCGCTGCGCAGCGCCAGACTGTGATAAAAGCTCCCGCAGGCAATGGCCACCACGTTGTCCAAGCCGGCGGGGGGGGTCGCCTGGCCATAGTTATTCCATCCCCATCCGGTGACCGTCCCGTCGTTTCGCAGCGCCAGACTGTGACTATAGCCCGCGGCAAGGGCCACCACGTTGCTCAAGTCGGCGGGGAGGCTGTACAATTGGCCAGAGCGATTATCGCCCCACCCGACGACCGTCCCATCGCCGCGCAGCGCCAGACTGTAAAAATCGCCCGCGGCGATGGCCACTACGTTGCTCAACCCGGCGGGGATGGTCGTCTGGCCATAGGCATTGTATCCCCACCCGATGACCGTTCCGTCGCTTCGCAGCGCGAGATTGTGATAAGTGCCCGCGGCAAGGGCCACCACGTTGCTCAACCCGGCGGGGATGATCGTCTGGCCATAAGTATTATCTCCCCACGCGGCGATCGTGCCGTCGCTGCTCAGCGCCAAACTGTGGGACCCGCCCGCGGCGATGGCCACCACGTTGCTCAAGCCGGCGGGGACGGTCGTCTGATCTCCCCACGCGACGACCGTCCCGTCGCCCCGCAGCGCCAGATTGTGATACGAGCGCGCGGCAATGGCCACCACGTTGCTCAAGCCGGCGGGGATGGTCGTCTGGCCATAGGTGTTGTCTCCCCACGCGGCGACCGTCCCGTCGCTGCGCAGCGCCAGGCTGTGATACTGGCCCGCGGCAAGGGCAGTGGGCCCGGAGAACGCGCCCGACTCGGTGTAGGCGCTGTTGACCGCCAGGGTCACCGTCGCCGACCCGTTCAACGTGACCGTGGGCACGGGTGCCGCCGGTGGATACAGGCCGAAAGTCGCGGTCACGTTCACACTCGTCATCACGCTGGTGTCGGTGCGCGGGTTGGCCGTGGAGCCGTCGCTCCAACTGATGAAGTGGTAGCCGGTGACCGGGACGGCGTTGACGGAGGTGCCACTGGTGCCATGGCTGACCGTCTGCGGCGTAGTGCCGATGAGCGAACCGTTGGCATCCGCCGCGTAGGTCAGGGTATAAGCACCGATTTCGAAATTGGCGGTCACGCTCAGGTCGCTTGTCACGTCGGTGTCGGTGCGGGGATTGGCGGTGGAGCCGTCGCTCCAGTTCACGAAGTGGTAGCCAGTGGCCGGCACGGCGGTGACCGAGGTGCCGCTGGTGCCGTGGCTGACCGTCTGAGGCGTGGTGCCGGTGAGCGAGCCGTTGGCGCCCGCCGTATAGGCCAGCGTGTAGCCGCCGGTGGCGAAGTTCGCGGTCACGCTCAGGTTGGCGGTCACGCTGGTGTCGGTGCGCGGGTTGGCGGAGGAGCCGTCACTCCAGTTCACGAAATGGTAGCCGGCGTCCGGCACGGCGGTGACGGCACTGCCGCTGGCGCCGGGGACAACCGACTGCGGCGTGGTGCCGCTGAGGGTGCCGTGGGCGCCTGCGGTATAGGTCAGGGTGTGGAAGCGGGTCACCTGCTCGATCAGCCCGGAACTGCCGTTGCCATTGCCGCCTGTCGTCACGCCGCGGGCGCGGAGCAGGCTTCCGGCGGGCAGGGCAAGGCCGGTGGCCTGCCAGTTGGCCGTGGTGCCGATCCGTGTGCCCGCGATGGGCGTGCCCCAGGTGGCGCCACCGTCGGGGCTCACCTCAAAGGTCACCCGGGTGAGCTCTGGCGCCGCCCCTCCGCGGCTCCAGAGCGCCTGGGTGGCGCCGGGAACGGAGAGGGTCTGCGTGGCTGTGTCGTTATCCAGCCGGGCAAATAGATTGCGGGGGGTGGACGAGATCGCGGTGAACTGGCCACCGAGCAGCACCTTACCATCCGCCTGCACCGCCACGCCAAGGACGGTGCCGTCCGCATTGGGATTGAAGACCGTGTCCAGTGTCCCGTCGGCATCGAACCGGGCGATACGGCTGCGCAAGGAGCCTATGGAGAAATTGTTGGTGATGGGATAGATGAT
>JBIHZT010000055.1:0-11508 GCA_044240265.1 Luteolibacter sp.
TCTTATCGCTGGCAACAACTCCGCCCTCGGCTCCGGCACGATCAACCTCGATGGCGGCACCCTGAGTGCCGCGAACTCTCCGACTCTCGCCAATGCGATCCAAGTCGAAGGCTCGGGCGTCATCGACACCCCATTCGGCAGCAATCTTTACCTGAACGGCAATCTTACCGGCTCGGGAACAGTCACCAAAACCGGTGGATTTTCCCTGGTGCTCTCCGGCGACAACAGCGGCTTCAGTGGCACATTCACCCACAGCTCCTCGAATACGAATCTGGCCACCGCCAGCAGCGGCAGCGCCACTGCCGCTTGGGAAATCAACGGCGGAGTCCTGGCGGCCGGTATTTCCGATGCCAATACCACCGTCTCCTTCGGCTCACTCAGCGGCAGCGGTGCCACTCTCGCAAACAGCGGTTCCAATTCGATAACGACCTTCAGCATCGGCGCGCTTGGCACTGACACCACCTTCAGCGGGAACATCCAGGATCAATACGGCGGCACTAACAATCGCGTCGCCATCACCAAAACCGGCAGCGGCACCCTCACCTTGGCGGGAAACAACAGTTACACCGGGGACACCACCGTCAGCGCGGGAACGCTCATACTCGCCGATAACGCACAACTCACATTTGCCATCTCCGACGGCGACTCCAATACCGTCACTGGCAGCGGCACTGCCACCCTCAACGGCGATTTCAACATCAACACCAGCGCCGTCACCGGCACCACCGGTGGAATCTGGACCTTGGTGGATCGGGTCTCACTCACCGGAGAGACCTTCGATGACACCACCTTCACCGTGATCGGTTTCGATGACACGGACAACAACGGCGTCTGGACTCTCACCGACGCCAAAGGCAATTGGTCGTTCGATGAAGCCACAGGCGAACTCACCCTCGACGTCGGCAACGACTACGACTCCTGGAAATCCGCCAACGGTGTCACCGGCGGTGAAAATGATGACGACGACAACGACGGCCTCACCAATCATGAGGAATACGCCTTCGGTCTCGATCCCACCGGCGGCTCTTCGGTCAATCCCATCGCCGTACAACTGAACAAATCCACCGGCAAGTTCAGCTACACCCGCCGCGACGCCACCCTGCCGGATCCGGAACTGAACTATTCCATCTGGTATTCCACCGACCTGGTGACTTGGACCGAGGACGCCGCAGCTACCGAAGGCACGCCGGTTCTGGCAGACGAAGTCGAAACCATCGAAGTTACCGTTTCACCGGCCCTCCTCACGAATCCCAAACTTTTCATCCAAGTCCGCGCCAACTGAAAACACTCCGAAATCAAACACCCACCAACAACGATCAAACAAACCACAACACATGAAATTAAAAACCACCACACTCGCCGCCCTCGCGGCTCTCGCCATGGCCGGCTCCGCATCTGCGGCGGCGACCGTTAGCTACTCGTCTTACACCGCCACCGGCAGCACCGACACCAGTTGGGTCAACGTGAGCGGTTACGATTCCATCGTCGCAGGAAACGCCGGTGGAGCATCGACCACCTTTGGAGGCGTCACCTGGGGTGCCATGACATCAGGGAACCTTGAGACCAGCGCCAACGGCGTCACAATCAACATTTCCGCTCCATCTGTTGCTTGGGCACTCACCACGTCTGGATTCTATTCCGGCGGGCCAGACCTTCTGAACAACGGTGCCTACTCGGAGACTCTCCAAGCGAGTGGCGTTGATTACACGATCAACCTCAGTGGCTTTACCGTCGGTAAAGAATACAAAGTGCAATTCGTGCTGGCGGACAGCCGTGACAACTCCGGTCATGCGACCATCCTTGCAAAAGGGGCAAACGTGACGGGTGATTCCACCAGAACCCGATACAGCTACACGGATGGGCAATTTGCCGTCATCACCGCGTTCTTCACTGCGGATGCCGCGACCGCGCAATTCCAGCCTGGACAGCGTTGGGGTGATGATGTTCCCAACTCGACATTCATCAGCGGCGTTCAAGTGCTCGCCATCCCCGAGCCCTCCGCCGCGCTTCTCGGCGGCCTCGGCATGCTTTGCCTGCTGCGCCGCAGGCGGTATTTTGAATTTTGAATGTTGGATTTTGAATGGAAGAGAGAAAGACCCGGCGGCTCAGGCACCTTTCTTTCTCTCTTCCTGATCACTGATCACTCGGCACTTCTTCACACACCCCGGTGGGGACAAGTGGGCTACCGGTTTTCCAATTTGCCTCTGGAGGGGCAACACCAAGGGCGGGGCACGATATGGGTTTTCGTGTGCCCGCCCATTTTTTACGATGAAAAAGTCAACAACGTTGGTCACCTCGCCGCGATGGAACCGCTCATGGTTCTTGGCCGCGGCATTCACGCTTGCCTCTGCCTCGCTCCATGCCGCGCCTCAGGCAGCGCCGAATCCGATCGTTTTCAACCAGACTGCCACCACCGACAATCTCGTGGTGCTGATGGCGGCGGCCTCGGAATACAGCGAGGGCTTGTCGCTGCTCTACTCACACTCTGGAGTGTATCCGAAGCATTTCTGGTTCACGAATTTCAACAGCCCCGACCACTACCTGAAATGGAATGTCTCGCTGGAAACAGGAGCGGCCTACCGGGTCTATGCCAAACTCAGCAGCGGCGCGAATGTCCCGCTGAAACTCTCGGTGGAAAACACCGACGAAGTGCTGGATTTTTCCACCCGCAACATCGGCTGGGACCAATTGGATGCGGGCATCATCCAGATTCCCACTGGCACCAGCACACTGTCGCTGAGACGCGACACCACTGCCACGGATAACATCGAAATCCTCTCACTGGAGCTGATCCGCGAGTCTGACCGACCTGCCTACGAACAACGCGTCGCCGAATTCCGTGCGGATACCACGTGGCTCAGCCGGGCGAAATACGGTCTCATGACCCAATACGGAACCTGGGGCTATCCCAAGACCGGGCCGCGCAAGTCGCTGGAGGATTTTGCGAACGAATTCGATGTGCCCGCTTTCGTCAGCAAAGCCAAGATGACCGGAGCCGCCTACGTCATTTGGTCACTCACTTGGTGGGAATACCGGATGCTGGCCCCCATCCAGGCAGTGGACGACATCGTTGGCAATGGCACCCGCACTTCGTCGCGCGACCTCATCGGTGAGTTAGCCACCGCGTTGGATGCCGAGGGCATTCGTTTCATTCTCTATTATCACACCGGGCAAGACGGCCACCTCGGCTACAATTCCACTGACTGGTGGACCGCCCAACAATGGCCGGATGTGGAATTCACCACCCGCGGCAGCGGCGACCGGAGCACGTTTTTCAACAACTGGGTGAACGTCATCACCGAGATCGGCAACCGCTACGGAAGCAAACTCGACGGATTTTTCTTTGACGACGGCATTGTCTATTATCCCGCGCCCTTCGAACGCCTCGGCCAAGCTGCCAAGGCGGGAAACCCGAACCGCCTCGTTTCCTACAATCCATGGATTGTCGCCCGCCACACCGATTTCCAGGAAGTGGAATTCGGCGAGGGCAGCCATGGTGAAGTGCGCTTTGGCAGCGCCCCGCAGGGTGGCAACGGCATTTATACCGATGGCCCCTACAAGGGCCTGCTGCAACACGGCATGTTCACTATCGAGCAGGACTGGGGCGTCAAAGCACCCGATGAACCGATCTACACGCAAATCAATCCAGCCCAGGCCGTCGAGTGGGTGCAGGCTACAGCCAGCCGCAACGTGCCGCTTTCTTTCAACATGATGTTCTGGGAGGACCAAAGCCACTCACAGGCCTCCATGGATGTTCTCACCACCTTGAAAGCCGCCTTCCCTGCGGAGCCGGCGACACCCGTTTTTGGTGAAAATCTCATCGTCAACGGCGGCTTCGAGGATCCGCCCACCACCAGCTACGCCGCCATCCCCGTCGGATCGAATATCCTGACCGGTTGGGAAATCGCCGCGCAGCCAGGCGATGGAGTCCAGCTCGGCAAACATGGCATTTTCGGGCCGGACAACAACACCCAGAACCTGCAACTGACCGGCGGCAGCACTTACCTGGATGGCGGCGGAATCAGCCAGACCATCACCACCATTCCCGGCGACACCTACCGGGTCCGCTTCGATCTGGCCTCACGCTTCGGCAATACCGCCGGTGGTGAAGTCGCCTTTGGCAGCGAGCGCCGCGAGCTCTCCACCGCCAACACCGTCTTCCTTCCCGTCATAATGGATTTCACCGCAAAGGAAACGTCCACCACCATTGGGTTCACAGGTTCCGCAAATTCGGCAACTGCCCCGCTGCTCATGGATGATGTTTCCGTGTACGCCGTGGAAGCCAACTTTGCTCTCTGGCAGTCCGCCAACTTCCCTGGCCTGCTGGACGAGAATGCCATCAGCGGCCCCCTCGCCACACCCGCCGGGGATGGCATGACGAACCTTCTGAAATACGCGTTCGGCCTCCATCCGCTGATTCCCGCGCCCGGCGCGCCCGTTTCACTCGCCTATCCAGGCACCGCCACCACCTTCCGCTATCAAAGGCCCGCCAACCGACCGGACCTGGTCTATCTCGTCGAAGCCTCATCCAACCTCACGACTTGGGACAGCGCGGACATCATCCAGAACCGCATCGCGCATATCTCCGGCATCGAAACCTGGGAGGCCGTCATTCCGAAAACCGATCCATATCGCCAGTTCATACGCGTTGAAATCAGCAGGCGCTGAACTTGGAAACCATTTTTATGATCTGATCGAAATCAGGATTCCAGATGCCTGAAAAAGTCCAAAGAATCCACGGGAAAGTGCATGAGATTTCCGAAAGTCTTCACACTATTCACGGGTAACTAAACCCCTTCCCAACGGCACATCAAATCACGCCCATGAAATCCAAAACCCATCATCGGTTCATCGTTTTCTTGTTGACTGTGATCGCTTTCATAGGCTTCGCCGAGCATACCCTCGCCCAGACGCGGCTCGCATGGTATAAACTCAATGAAACCACCGGCACCACCGCCGCAAACTCCAGCGGCGCAGCCGGTAGCGCCACCTTGGGGGCGGCTCCCGCCACCCCGGTCTGGAGCGCGGGGGCACTGTCGTTCGACGGCGTGGATGACTTCGTGCAGACGCCGGTCACCAACGGCTCGTCCCGCACGCTCGCCGCCTGGATTTATCCCCGGAGTTCTGATCCTGCAGGAGGATCGATCGAGAGTGTCTTCGACTGCGATGTGCCCGGCAATTACGGCACGGGCTGGGGACTGAACAATGGTTTCATTTATGTGATCCTGGATGACACTGTTTGGAATTCGGGCGTGATGATCGCGCTCAACCAGTGGCAGCACGTCTGCGTCACGTTTGATGCGACCACGGTGCGTGTTTATCTCAACGGCGCGCTCAAGAGCACCCTGAGCTACACCCAGGGCCCGGTGACCACCACCGCCACCTACAAGATCGGCCGCAGCAACGCGAACGCCCTGTTTTTCCACGGCGACATCAAAGACGCTAAAATCTACTCGGGAACCGTCACGGATCTCCAGGTGCTCACCATCCAGTCATCCGAAGCACCTGCGCCGGATACTGCGCCCACCAGCTTGTCGGCGACCGCCAGTTCGGGATACGTGGGCATCTCCTGGACGGCCGCGAACGACGGTGAGACCTGGTACAGTGTCAGCCGCGCCACAACTGCCGGCGGACCTTACACGGCGGTAGGCAATAACGTTGTCGGCACCGGTTTCGTGGATACCAATGTGGTTAACGGGACGACTTATTATTATAAGGTTGCTGCGGCGAATATCGCGGGTACGGGGCCTGACAGCTCTTACGTCAGCGCCACGCCGGTGGCGGGAACCTCCTACTATGTCGATTCGGCGGGCAGCGACGCCAACAATGGCACTAGCGAAGCCACCCCATGGAAAAGCATCGGCAAGGTGAATGCCACGACCTTCAAGGGCGGCGATCAGATACTTTTTAAACGTGGTGGCACCTGGTCCGGCACGCTTTCTCCTCAAGGCTCCGGCACGATTGCCGCCCAGATCACCCTCGGTTCCTACGGCACCGGGGCCAAGCCGCTCATCGACGGTGCCGGAGCAGGCGCGGCCATCTCCATCTATAGCCAGTCGTATTTTACCATCGATGGCTTCGAGGTGACGAACTTGGCTGGCGGGGCCGGCGGCAACCGCTGCGGGATTCGCGTCGGCGGCGGCGGCGATGGCAGCACCATCCGGAAAATCCGCATCCTCAACAACGACGTGCACGACATCCACGCCTCGCCCAACGTCAACGACGGTGCCCGCAACTGGGGCGGTATTTTCGTCTGGATCGACGAGCCGGGCAAAGCCGACGACGTGCTCATCCAGGGCAACACGGTGACGGAAATTCAAGGCCAGGGGATTTCCTTCTGGGCGGAGTTCGAAGCCAACGGCATGAACTACAGCAATTGCAGCCCGAATGTGGTGGTGCGCGGCAACCGGGTCTGGCGCACTTCCGGCGATGGACTCCTCGTCCTAGGCGGAGACAACGAGCTGGTCGAATATAACGAGGTCGCGTATGCGGGGGTGCTGAGCGGATTGTATAACAACATTGCCGCCGCCTGGCCGTCCCGCCACCGCGACGGTGTCTGGCAGTACAACCACGTCCATCACACCAAATGGCTGGATATGTATGACAGCACCGCCTTCGACAATGATGGCTATGTCGATGGAACCACCTATTTCCAATACAACTACACCCACGACAACGAGGGCGGCTTCAACATGGAGTATTTCTGGGTTTGGGACACTGGAAAGACGGTCTCCCGCTACAACCTCTCGGTGAACGACGGTCGCAACGGCAACTATGCCCGGGTTTATTTCAGCAATCGTCCGGGCAGCCAGATCTACAACAATGTTTTCTATAACCCTGGCATGATGCTCGACGTGCAAAACGGCGGCGAGAACACCACTTATTTCTATAACAACATCTTCGTCGGCGCATCGCGGACTGCTTCGTTCGATACCCAGGGTGTCTATTACAACAACCACTTCTTCGGTGGCGTGACGGCCACGGATACGGCCAATGGCAACGTGACGCAGGATCCAAAATTTGTGGATCCGAACCTGATCCACAACCTGGCCGGGTTCATTCTGCAATCCACCTCGCCGTGCCGCAGCGGAGGGCTGGCCATGGCCAACAACGGCGGTAAGGATTTCTGGTCGGCAACCGTGCCGGCCTCGCCAACAACTCCCTATCGCGGCATGTCGCAGCTCACCAGCAGCAGCGGCGACACCGCCACGCCCAGCTACGTTCATTTTACCCCCAACGGGACAGAGACGGCGATGAATTATTCCACCGTGCTCCCGGCCAGCGGCACCAGCACCAGCACGTTCAGCGTCATCGTGCATGACCAGAACTTCCGGCCGATGACTTCGCCGACAGTTGCATGGTCCATCCAACCGGCCTTGGCGGGCTATTCGATTGATTCCAACGGCGTGCTGACGCTCTCCGCCGGTGCGCAGCCGCAACGGGTGGCCATCGTCGCCCAGAGCGGAAGCGCGACCAACACCTTCTCGCTCACCGTGCTGCCCGCCGATGCCAGTTCTTCCTGGACGAATGCTTCCGGTGGAGACTGGCTGAACGCCGCCAACTGGCAAGACGGGGTGATCGCCAACGGCATCGACCAGACCTCCACGTTTGCGCTTTCGACCGACGTTACGGTGAACCAGGCAAGCGCCAGCCGCACGATTGGCCACCTCGCCTTCAGCAATGCCAACCACACCATCGCGGGGAACACATTGACGCTCGATGTCGCATCCGGCACGCCAACCGTCACCGTTGCCGGCAGCACCACTGCCACGCTTGCCACACCGGTGAATGGCAGCGATGGCCTGATCAAGTCCGGGGCCGGCACGCTGACGTTTTCCGGTGGACTGAACTATTCCGGTGCCACCACCATCAACGGCGGGGAGCTTTCCAACGGCGCGGCGGCAGGCACTTCCTACGCGCTCGGCACGCTGACGCTCAATGGCGGCACCTTGGCTGCGGCCAATGCCGGCCACTCCACCTATGGAAATTTCCAGCTCGGCGGTGAAGTCACGGTCACCGGCACGGCGCAGTCGGTCATTTCCGCAGACGTGCGCGTCGGAAACAGTGTCAACCGCATCTTCAATGTGGCGAATACCGGCGACGCTTCGGGCGTGGACCTGCTGGTTTCCGGCTATCTCAGCCACTACAGCGGCCAAACCTGGGGCTTCGCCACCAAAACCGGCGCGGGCACGATGAAGCTGACCCGGTCCACAGCGATTGGCTCGCTGACGGTCAGCGAGGGCAAGCTCATTTTCGAAGATGCCGGAGCTGAGCCCAGCCTTTCCAACGGCGGGCTTACCAACAACAGCCAGGTCGAGTTCTCCGTGACCGGCGGCAACACGTTTGCCTTGGGCGTCGCGCCGTCCGGTTCCGGAACCTATCTCAAGAGCGGGACAGGCACGCTCAATCTCGGCAGTTTCGGCGGCAATCCCGCGAGCGTCGCAATCTCCGGCGGCACACTGCACATGACCGGCGGGCACAATAATTACTCGGGCGTGACCACCACCACCATCGGTGCCGGCGGACGGTTGAGCAATAACACGCACACGCATGTCAAAGATATCACCTTCGCAGGCGGCGAACTGGCCAGCACGGCGACGGACCCGACGTATGGCGGATGGATGTTCGACAACAACGTGACAGTCACGGACGACAGCGGGACATCGACCCTCAGCGCCAGTCAGGTCGCGGTCGCCAACGACAACAGCGTCGTCCGCACCTTCACGGTCGGGGCCAACGCCACGCTTAATGTAACCGGTAATTTCATCGACGCGCCAACCACTTCGCGCAATGGCCTAGCCAAGTCCGGCGCGGGCACGATGATCTTGGCCGGCGGGAATACCTATTCGGGCCAAACCGATATCCAAGTCGGCACGCTGGTGGCCGCGCACAACGTCGCGCTGGGCGCGGGCGGACACGATGGCAATAACATGAGCTGGATCAAGAATGGCGCGACGCTCGCGCTGCAGGGCGGGGTTTCCATCAATGAACATTTCCATTTCTGGGGCAATGGGGTCGGCGAACTTGGCTCCCTGCGCAGTCTCTCCGGCAATAACAGTCTGACTGATAGCTACTGTCTGCGCTCCGATGTCGCCGTCGGGGTCGATGCCGACACGCTGACCGTCGCCAGTCTCTACCAGGATGGCGGAACTTACGGCCTGACCAAAAAAGGCGCGGGCACGCTTGCGGTTTCCGCGTTCAGCTACACTGGCAATACCACGGTTGAAGCCGGCACGCTGCGCCTCGGCGCGGCTTCCCTCGCCGATACCTCTACGGTCTCTATCGCCTCCTCTGCGGTGCTCGACTTGGCATTTTCCGGCAGCGACACGGTTGCCACGCTCTTCATCAACGGCGTCCAACAACCGCGTGGCACTTGGTCCGCCACCCGCGATGCGACTCATTTTGCTGGCACCGGCTCGCTGGTTGTCACCGAGGGACCCGAACCGACGGGCAACGGCACCTGGACGAGCACTTCCGATGGAAATTGGAGTTCTTCCGGAAGTTGGCAAACCAGTCTCATCGCCAACGGTGCGGATTTCACCGCGACCTTCAACCAAAGCTCTGCAAGCACCCTCACCTTGGACACCGCGCGCACCATCGGCAACCTGAGTTTTTCCAATGGAAACTCCACCATCGCCGGCAGCAGCGCGCTGACGCTTGATGTCACATCCGGATCACCGCAAATTTCGGTCGCGTCCGGCACCACCGCCACCATCACCGCTCCGCTCGCAGGAAATGATGGTCTGGCAAAATCCGGCGACGGCACGCTGGTGCTTTCCAGTTCAAACCTCTACGCCGGCGAGACGACCATCAACGGTGGAACGCTGGCAGTCTCGGCACTTGCCGCCCCGCTGCGCCATTTCGACGCATCAGCATTGGCACTGGCCAACGGCGGGGGCGTGTCGAACTGGAGCGACCTCAGTGGCAACGCGGCACATGCGACCGTGCCGACCGGCAACCAAGCGCCCACCTACTTGGCCGATGCCGGCACTGGCACGGGTCTGGGCGCCGTGAACTTTTTGGGTAACAGCGGCGCAAGCAACAGCCAGGCATTGAAATTCGTCCGTGCCACCGATGTCCGCTCGGTATTTTCGGTCTTCAAGGGCAGCAGCTTCCTGATGACGGACTCCGAAACTTATGCATTACACCGCTTGACCGACACCAATCCAGCCGACCCGCTACTGCAGGATTATGGACAAATCAACTATCTCGGAACAGTGCGGGTGAATGGCACCGCCGTGGCAGATCCAAAAAGCTCGGCCATGCCAACCGACTCACATAACGGCTTCAACCTCATCGCGCTGGTCGGCAACGGCACATCCTTTACCCTAGACAGCTTCAACAAAGACCGGAGTTACCATTCCGGCAATCAGTTGCATGCCGAGACGATTTTGTTCAACACGGTGATCGACGACGCCCGTCGCAGTCAAATCGAGGCCTATCTGACGAAAAAATGGTTCGGAACCGGCGATGGCACAGGAGATTTGCTGCCGACCACCACAGCGGCGACACTCTCCAACGGCGGCGCGCTCGACCTCTCAGGCGTGAACCACCAAACGCTCGTGGGACTGACCTCCACCGACGGCCAGGGCAGCATTGTGCGGCTTGGCACGGCGTCATTGACCCTTGCCAACTCCGCTGCCAACACCTTCGACGGCACGATCTCCGGCGCGGGTTCGTTGGTCAAAGCAGGCTCTGGAACACTCACGTTCACTGGCGCGAACCGCAACACCGGCCCGACGTGGGTCAACGAAGGCACGCTGCAAATCAATGGCACGCAAACATCCGCCACCGGCGCGATCACCGTCGCGGCCAACGCCAAGCTCGGCGGCACCGGCAGCGTCGGCGGCGCGGTCACCGTTCAAACCAACGGGATCCTCGCCCCCGGCGCGTCGTTCATCGGCACGCTCACCGCGCCCGCCGCTACGATCAGCGGCACGCTCGCCATCGAGATCGACGGCTCCTCCGTCGACCGCCTCAACGTCATCGGCAATCTCAACATCACGAATGCCACGCTCGCCTTTACCGGCACGCCGACCGCCGAAAGCCTCGTCATTTCCAGCTTTGGCTCACTGACTGGCTCCGCGTTTTCCTCCATCACCGGCCTGCCCGGCGGTTACGAGATTCAATTCGATTCCACCAACGGCCAAATCCTGCTCGCCAAACAATCATCGTTTGCGTCATGGGTTGCTAACAACTATCCCACGCTGGCTGACCCCGCTGCCAATGCCGACCCCGATTCCGACGGCATCCCTAATGCACTCGAATACGTTCTCGGCGGCAATCTCTCCCAGCCCAGTTCAGGAATCGCCCCGACGGCCACCAGCAGCGGCGGCAACTTGTTGTTCACCTTCCAACGCACCGATGCCTCGGAAACCAGCGACATCACGCTCGTCGTTGAAGCAGGCACCACCCTTACCACTTGGTTAGAAATCTTCGCCATCGGCGCAACCACCGAGACCTCCAGCTCCGGCGTGGGTGTTCAAGAAAATGCCGCCGCGCCAGATA